>CAYQMB010000036.1:0-25837 GCA_964418565.1 uncultured Bacteroidales bacterium
GCTCAAGATTTCCGGTGAAATCCTCGGCAATATCAGCTTCTATGGTAGCGGTGGCCGTTTCGGCGCCGGTAAGGACGCCCCAGCCTGCATCGGTTTCGTTAAACCAGGTTATAATCACTCCCTCTCCGGTTACACCATTTGAGAAAAGGGTATCGTTTCCATCGTAAAAGTCGGTAGCACTGTTTATGGTCATACCGGCAGGAAAATCAATCATGATCTGTTTAATCCATTCAGCATCATCGCTGCCATTGGTAACACTCAGATCCCATGTAACGGACTGCCCCATTTCAAATGAAGAGGCTGAACATTCAAGCGTACTACCTGCAATGCTTTTGGCTTCCGGAATCCCTTGCGGTGTGTTGCGCACTTCCATATCCCAGGAAATAATTCCACCTCCCAGATTGGCAATTACGAGGGTATCAGTATCTGTAGTATCCTGGGGCATTTGTTTGTAAATGCTGTCGGTGCTGACCTGAAATTCGGGCGGAGCATCGTAAATGCTGGGCAAAATGATATCATCCAACCAGGCGCAATCACCGCCTGTAGAAACCGAATAATCTTTTATGTACTTCCATTCAAAGAGGTGAAATCCAGGACTCACAGGGTAAGAAAATTGCGCCCAGTCTTTTTCTCCGTCCCATCTGGCCAGTTCGGCCCCATCGATGTAAAAAGCCAGATAATCCCAGTTATCGGCACTTCCGTCTTCGCAGGATACTTTACGGTAAAACCGAATGCTGTCCTGCGCCAGCACTTCAAGGCCAATACGCAATGTTGAAACTTCATTGTCTGCAATATCTCCGGACTGCAATGCATATGTACCGTTAAAAACCGTATCGCTTGTAATAAACCAGTCGGCCTGTCCTTCAGTCCCCCACGAATAGCTTTCCATATCGCCACTCTCCCAGTCTTCCACAATCAGTCCTATGCTGACATGCATTGTCAGACTGGTGGAATAATTATCGCCGGTTACCTGCATTGACATTTCGGCCACATGGCCAACAGGAACATCGGGTGCAGCCTCAAGCTCCATATCCAAAGTTTCAGAAGCCAGGGGTTGCATTTCGGCTGTACTGTGCTGAGAATCTGTGACGGTAAGGTATGGATCGCTCGTGCTGAGTGAAAATTCCACATTTTGAAGATCGGCACCACCGGCATTGTGCATCACGGGATGATACAGCACGGTTTCACCCGGATCCAGGCGATTGTTGTCACCATCCACAATGCTGGCACCTGCCTGTTCAATCACAGGGGCATACACAGGAGCCTCAACCGGTCGTTGCCAGTTGTCCTGATCAGCCTGCACATCAAAAAGCAGATCGATCATCTCCAGGTTTTCTACATCCGTATCCAGATCAAAACTGAAAGCAGCCGGAATGGTCATTGTTTCACTGGGGCTAATGCTGCCAATGCTTTCAGTGGCATCCACAATGCTCACCTGAGGATGCGTTGAGGACAACAGTGCTGTTATGTTGGTAGCTTCCGATTCGGTTTCGTTGATGAGAATCAGATCTACCGTGGCTGTTTCGCCAAATTCCAGGCTATCGTTATCAGCCGTATAAATATCGTAGTCGATGATAAAACCATCGGTACTGATGGGAATCACCTTGTTGTTTATCAGATTATTGGCATCCTTCACCCTGACAAAAAGATCTTCAGCAAGGTACTGAGACTGCGGTGTCCCGGTTATTTCACCGGATTCTGAAATATCAAAATCTTCTGGTACAGAACGAGCGGTAAGATTATATGTCAGACCATTTGCGACAACCGCAGAATTGCTAAGTGGAAGAATTTGCACGTTTTCCTTGTCACCGGACGAAACACCAGTCACAAACACAGGATTCGCCGGCATGGTATTGTTGCCGTAATGCATACTGATATCGCCATTATCATAAAGCCCTACTGCAAATTCATGACCACTGCCACTCCATTCATACACTACATTATCAGCATTTTCCTGCACACTTAGTGAAAGGCTTCCGATGTCACCGTTTTCATCCATGTACATGGGAGCAATCATTTTGCGGTTGTAAAATACAATGTCGTCATCGGAATTGTAAGGCAGGTCGGTGGGCTCAGGTTCAAACATCAGTGCACCGGTATTGTACACCCAAACAGTGGTGTATACAGAATCGTAAAACGGAAATTCAAAGGGCAGATCGTAGGCCACACCACTTAGCAAACTATTTCCTGAAACAGCGGGATAAGTTGATATTTGCTCATTGACATCAAAATCCATATTCCATGACCACAGGTAAGGCGGGGTACCATTGCTGGCGCTCAGGCTATGTGAATATGGTTCGTAAATGGTAGCAGCCGGCAGGCTTGAATCATCAATTACAGGTGGTTCAAAACTCACACTGGCATTGACAGGTACCTGTAGCATTCCGTTATCAACCAGGGCAATGTTGCTTTGTCCGCAATCGGTCTCCACAGGAGTAGCTCCGGTATAGTCTATAACAGACATTGAGAGAACTTCTCCATCGCCTGTCCCTCCGGGATCCTTTTCCACAAGCTGGAAAATGTAACGGGCTTCCTGTCCGGGATTCAGGTAATTCAGAAAGGGAGTAAGATCAAAACCAAACTCCATATACTGTGCTGCAGTATCAGTATTATCGCCCTGCATATATTTTTCAGCTCCCTGATGGTCGAAAATGGGGAAATCCAAAATGTACATGGGCTCATCTGAAGTCAGGTTGGTTGTCATGCCCACGTTCATTTTGACAAATTCGCGTGTATCATGCTTCATGTGAACTTTCATGGTGAGCTGAGGCTCATAATTTTCCCTGGCGATCAGCACATTCACGGTCTGATTCCATATCCCACCGTCGTAGCGACTTTGGGCTAAAGTACGGTATGGCATCCAGGCATATCCTTCTTCACCCCAGCTCAGGTGATTACCATAGGTGTTACATAACTTCACGCCGCCGATTTCCCAGTCACGCGCATCCACCGTACCATCACCGTTGATATCGACATCGTTGGTGTATTCTCCATCCCCGTTGTAATCCCATTTGATGGAATCGCTGTAGCCCACAATGGCCATACCGTGGTTGGGAGAAGATCCCCAGGCGGTTATCACATGCTCTCCTGCATGAGCAGATTCAGAAGGAAGGGTGCTGGAAGGCGACTGGTACTGAGAGTAAAAAAACGCTACTCCGCCCACATCGGCATCTTCGTGGTGGTGATCCAGCCAGTGTTTAAAACTGTTTATACCTGCTGCATCGCTGACATCAATGCAATACCCGCCACGAATGCGGTTTTTCATGCCCGCGTAGTAGTCGTCGTATCCACTCATCCAGCGTACACTGCTGCCTTCGTTTACAGCGTATCCCCAGGTATCAATATTGGGGCATCCCACCATGCGCAGCACTTCCATACTGTGGTAATAGGAAGCACCATGGTAGCCGTCGCCACCGTTTTCCCAGTTCCAGGGAAAATAGCTGGGGTACAATGTTGTATCCGTATCGGCACTAAGGTTGCGCAAACGGTTCACCTCATAGGTATAGCCAATGGCAACAGCAGCAGCCTGTCCGCAATCAAGGCCGCCCTGAGTAAACATCTCACGCATATATGGTTGGGTAGAATTGTCTACCTCGACCGGAAGTAACAGATCCCGGTATTGAGACGGAAGCTTTAATTCCGGCAACAAACGCAATTGTTGTCTGTCTTTCTGGGTCAGGGGATTTAGTGTATCGGGCCGGATTTTTTCAACTGGTAGCTGCTCTTGTGTCTGAGCAGACAAACCTGCAGTAAGAAAGCTTATTATCACCATTATCGCTGTCAGTGCGATCAAACGTCCATAATTTCTCATAATACAATGATTTATATATGCAATCTCGAGCATCAACCCCGGAATATGCGTTACTAATTTTCAATCTGAAAAGATACAAAACTTTTTAATATGACGGAAGAAAAGCCGAAACGTCAATAATATTTGGTATAAATGATGGGTTGGACTTTGTTATAGCGGGGAATTCGGTTTTGTATTCCGGTGGATTCGACTTTGCTGTTAATACCGGTGGTTTCGGCTTCGTATTCCGGTGGTTTCGGCTTCGCTCAACCACCTACCGTAGTATTGGTAAGGTGGCTGAGGTAAATCGGTAACTTCGAGACGATCCTCGTGCCTCGGCTCTCCTCAGTCACCTATCGATCGTATTACTTTTTTTGATTGAAATAGGTTCATGCAAACTAAAGGAAGCCACCGGATTCTGAAAGAAAAGCCATCGGCGTAACTAATGAAAACTACAAGCATGGCGGCCCCGCCAAAATCGCTATCTTTATCGCGGTGAAGCAAATTAAACGCATATTTCTGATTGTAGCCGGCAGCCTGTTTCTGGCCCTGGGGATTTTGGGAATTTTTATTCCCGGTTTGCCCACCACGCCATTTTTGCTGCTTACTGCCGGTTTGTATCTGCGCGCTTCTGAGAAACTGCACCAGCGGCTGGTCAACCACCGCTACCTGGGGAAATACATTCAGCGGTATCAAAAACGCAAAGGCATGAGCATACGCACAAAACTATACGCCATCCTGATGATGTGGACAATGATCGCGCTCTCTTCCTGGCTGGTTATTGACGAATTGTGGGTGCGTCTGTTGCTTCTTGCCCTGGGAATCACCGGCAGCATTGTTATGGGACTGGTGGTAAAAACATGGCGGGGGGAGAAGTGATCACAACATCCAAATTATTTCTTATCTTTGTATGATAAGCATTATTTTCAATTGTAATTGCTGACGGCTTGAAATCACTAACTAATAACTAAAAACACATGATTATGAAAAACCTTATGACTATTTTGTTTTGCGCCCTATTCTTAGGATTTTCCCTGAATGCCGATGCGCAATGGAACAAATTAAAAAACAAAGCAAAAAATGCCACAGAAAAAGTAAAAGATAAAAAATCCGATTCAGATAACGAAGATGCAACCAATGAGTCAAACAGCGATTCCAACTCGTCAACGGTTGATTTCAGTGAGCTGGAATCCCAAAAGATGGAGTGGACTTCTACCTTTGAACGCCTGGAGAAAAAATGGGATGTATTGAATTATAAGGCTTACAAAGCGAAAAAAGCAGATTATGCTAAATTTTATAAAAAGTTCAGTCGGGCATACGCATTGAAAAATAAAAAAGACCACAGCGACACTTACACGCAAAAACTGATCAGTACCATAGACTCGTACTACTCTCCAACTGTTTCCGATGAAGACATGGCAAGTCTTAAAAAGGAAACCAAACGGTGTTTTGACAAAGAGGATTGGTCAGTATATCCTACAGACCGGATGGAGGATATTGACAATGCGCTTAAGCGAATTAATGGACTAAAGGCTTACCTTACAGCAGCAGATCCTACCCTGAATGAGTTTGCAAAAGGGCTTAAAGATCAAAAGGCTAAAATCAAAGCTTATGTTGATGGCGGAGGCCTGGAAAAGCGTGCTGCTGAAGTGGAAAAACGCTTAGTGGAAAAACGCCGCTTGCACGATGCAGGGATGACAGATGAATCCGTTGTGAATGTGGTAAACACTAAAATTGACAAAGAAAAATACGGCACCCCATTACGCGTTGTTATCACAAGTGACAGATGGTTAATGGAATACAACGATTACAACATTCCAAAATTAAAATTCGTCAAAGTAGATATTGCAACCAAAAAGGCAGATGGAAAATGTTACTATATCAAAGGATCCGTTGCCCAAACACATGAAGGCGGTGGACACTACGGCGATAAATATCTGAACATCTATTACACCGAGGGTGAAATGAATTGCGACAATGTCGATAAATAACATGCGTTGATTTACCCGGTAGAATCAAAACATAACAAAGTGTTGTTCCGGACTTCTATCGGGACAACGCTTTTTCATCTTCCCCCCGGCCGAACGGGATAACGCAACAGGCCGGCATGGTTTAAACCTATATTTCAAACAAAACACATCCCTTCATTACCACCCCAACCTGTCAGGGCTGCATGACTCGAAGGTACATCCCATACTTAATGTATACCTTCAATACGTGAAGACCTGACAGGTTTGGGTAATTACAATACGTGAAGACCAGACAGTTTTGTTGCATCAGTACTGCTCCCCGGTATCTCCGCCATCGCTGATGGTCCAGCCAAATTCATCCATGATGTATTGACGTTGTTCTGCCGGCAGGCCCAGATCGTAGGTGCTGTTGCCGCCATCAAAGTCCACACCGGGCTGAAGATTTAATGCAGACCATTGAATCAACAGACTGTTGTAATGCTCAGTTGACAAACCTGAATCTTTCAGAAAATTTGTGAAGTTGGTAACTGAAGACACATCCCATGTGCTGATATCCTGATCAAATGCTGAATTCTGAAACATGCCGTTGGTATTATAATCCATATACCCCATATTCGTCACATTGCTGACATCCCAGTTACTGATGTCCTGGTTGAAAACCGAATAGCTAAACATACAGGCCATATTGGTAACATTGCTGACATCCCAGCTTCCTATGGGTTGATTAAATTCAGAATGGCTGAACATATCGCTCATATCAATAGCTTCACCAACATCCCAGTCGCTGATATCCTGATTAAAGCTGCTTCCTGAAAACATCATGGCAAAGACTTCCACATTATGCACATCCCAGTCGTTCAGTGGCTGGTTGAATGCAGCCCCAGAAAACATACCGCGCAGATCCGTTGCCCTGTTCATGTGCCAGTTGCTGATATCCTGATTGTATTCAGATCCGGCAAACATAAATGACATATCCTCGACATCCTGAGATGCATCATCAAACCAGTTTTCACATGAAAAAGATGCCACCTGTATATTTTGAAACATACTGGCTGACATATTCAGCCCTGACACAGCCGGCTCAACGGGTGTAAGAACATCCCGGAGCATGTCTGCGTGTTCATTAAACATCATGTAATTGGCATATCCATGAACTTTTATGCGCCACAAACCGGCTTCTCCAAAATCATAGGAAACTTCACCACTCGAGTTAATCATTTCAGACTGACCATCTTCCCATATCACTTCAAAATCATATGGATTTCCCACAAGAAAGCTGTACAGCGTGTTATCCGCTGTTGTTTCAATCACAAAATCAAAGGTTGGCTCAATGGCTATGCGATAAGTGCTGTCCTGATCCGGCGCATCCGTCATAATACCGTAAGCCCCGTTTATGTATCCGGTAAACCGCAACTCATCGCCCGTGTTGTACACAAAACCGGAGCGTTGCAAAGCCGTCTGCTTTTGATGCAACCCTTCAGTGAGATCATCAGAGCCCTGGCCCTTGTACACAATGGACGCAGCATTCATCTGACTCTTACCGGTACTTACCATTTTCACCTGTTCTGTTGCATTCCCGGCACGGGCAAGCAATACAAAGGAGCCAATCCTGCCCGGACATACCGTAAAGCTGTGGCTGCCACGAGCCAGCTCATGCCGGCACTCTGCATGTTTCTGTCCCTGCAGGTCATACAGCTCCAGGCTCACCTCTGCCACAGCGGGCAGGAAAAGAGTGGCCTCAGTGCTGCCGGTAAAGGGATTGGGATGGTTTTGCGAGAGAAACAAGGTATTGGCTTCTGCAACCATTTCAGGAATACCACTGAGATCAAGGTACAAAACCGTATCCGGCCAATAAAGAGTGGTATCTCCGCTCTGGCTCATGTTTTCAATAAGCACGCTGTCCAGTGGAGCGTATTCACTGTGGTATTGTCCGGTAAATGTAAAAGCAATTTCCTGAGCTCCGGCAAAACCAAAGGCAAACAGGCATACAAAAATCAGGCTGATGTTTTTCATGACAAATTCTGGTTGATGAATAATTCATTTCAGCTGCTACGGGAGCATTTTACAAGATAAAACTTTTTCCGATAAATCCCTTGCTATTCAAACAATTATTCTTTTGATGACACCAACCTGCCAGGCCGGCATGTTTCCAACCTACATTCCAAACAAAATTTATTCCTTCAATACGTGAGACAGGTTGGGCTTTTATATTTTGATGTCATCACAAAAACCCATACCTTTGATATAACATTTATCTGCAAAACTAAACCATCATGAAAAAACCACTTTCATTGCTCGCCGCACTTGTTTTAAGCTGCACCCTGTTCGCACAGGATTACAATGTCACCTTCAGCGCTTATGCTATTGGCACACCCACCGATGTGGTTGACAGCGTACAGATTGAAAACATCACCCAGCAAAAAGCCATTACGGTAAACGGAGATGACACTCTCCACCTTGTTGATGTTGTCCAGAATATTGACCAACACGACAAGGCAAACAAGCTTTCAGTTTATCCCAACCCTGCAAATGGATATGCAATGGTGAAATTCCGGGCGGATGCTCAGGCTGATGCTCAACTGTCAGTATACGATATGGCCGGAAGAGAAATCATCGCTCAGGCCGTTTCCGCCTCTGCAGGCGTAAACACATACAGGCTTTCCGGACTTGGCCGTGGAACGTATGTACTGTCCGTGAAAACCGGCAGTTATTCCTGGTCTGAAACCCTGAATGTCACCGGCAATGACGCAGCAAATGTTCAGCTTGAGCAGCTATCAGGCAGCAACACAAATATCATTTCACAGCAAAAAAGCCAGAAGTCCGGTACACGTATTGACTGGCAGTACGATGAAAATGATGTGCTTCTGTTTACCGCCTGGGGTGAAGGCTACTCCAGAATATATGTGTATAAAATCACTACGGATTATCATTTAACGGTACCTTTCGTCGCTTGTGTTGATGCTGAAGGAAACAAATATACCGTGGTGGAAATTGGCGGAACGATCTGGATGGCTGAAAACCTGAAAAGCACTAAGTACAACAACAATGTACCCATTCCCAATTTGGCAGACACCGCAACCTGGAACAACGACACGCTGGGTGCACGCTGTTATTACCTGAATGACAGCGCTACTTTTGCAGAGAATTATGGCCCGCTGTACAATTATGCAGCCGTTAATACCGGCAACTTATGTCCCAACGGCTGGCATGTTCCTGAAAACACCGATTACCAAAACCTGCTGATTTTCCTCCAGAACAACGGGTATAACTATGACGGAACCACAGATTCAGACAGCGACCACATAACAAACAACAAGGTAGCCAAGGCACTCAGTGCCAATTACTCATTTGTCTTTTCCGATTCTACAGGCACGCCCGGAAACGATGATTATCCGTCATACCGCAACCGCAGCGGTTTCAGTGCGCTGGGAGCCGGCACAAGAATCACAACCAACAACACCTATCCGTTTCCCATGACACTCTCCCGAACCGCCAGCTTCTGGACTGCTACCGAACAAAACGAGGACTACGCCTACCGCCTTGATATTTTCTTTATAAATGTTGATGCACGCGTTGTATTCAGCAGAAAAGGAGGTGGGTATTCAGTTCGCTGCATCAAGGACTGACGCATAAAGCAAACCAATGGCATGTAAATAGCGGGGCGTTAAACGCATAAAATCACCTTCAGAATGGGAATGACATGTATGATTATGATGCCTCCGGTAGTGGCTGGCAAGCAGGCGGCTACCTGCCCGCCAGTGTTAATTTTCATTGGCCGGCAGGCGGGCATCCTGGCGCAAAAGCATCGCTCTGCATGCCTTAAACCACGGGTTAGGCAGATCAAAAAGGAAAGGCAGGCTGTAAGTATACACAGCCAAACCATAAAATATCCTACCGTTTTATTACATTTGTTCTATTGATTCATTCAGATGGTATCAGACCCGGCATGAAAGCGAAATGGAAAAAATATACCTTAGCCGCAGCAAAAATCATCCTGCTGATTGCATTTTTAAATGTATATGCATACAGCGTAAGGCATGTGGTAACGGGTGGAAAGAAATTCGGACCGCTTACGAAACCATTCAAAACCTTCATTGAGTTCCCTATGCTGGTCAAACAGACATTTACTGAAGTTGAGGATTACAAAAAATCCCGATACCTCATCCCTGCCGACAGCACCTTCAGTAAAACCAACACCCTTGCCTACGATCTATTCGTCCTGAATGCCCACAGCCAGCCAGATAAATACATATACAGGCTGCGCAACCTGAAAAATGATTCAATCCTCCATACATGGACATTTTCAAAAAAACAATTTAAGGGACAAGACCATGTTTTTGCCAGCAGTGCCCCAAACCATCCGATACTGATGGATGACGGATCTCTGATTGGCATGATTTACGAAACAAAAAACCTGTTCAGAATCAACAAGAACTCGGAAGTTATGTGGCACAACACATCCGGGGTGTTTCATCATTCCCTGAATTTATCTCATGACGGATTTTTATGGACCAGCACAATTGAAAAGGTTTTTACACGACACACACCCACCGGTAAGCTGATACCCATGGAAGACAACATGCTGGTTAAAGTGAATACTGAGACAGGTGAAATTGTTTATAAGAAATCTTTGGCCAGAATTCTGATCAGGCATGGTTATCGCAATTTGCTGTATGGCTCTGGCAACGAAGAGTACACAACAGGTCAGGATCCGTTTCATCTTAATGATGTCCAACCGGTTTATTCAGAAAGCAAATACTACAACAAAGGCGATCTGTTCTTAAGCCTCAGGCACAGATCTATGATTATACAGTATCGTCCCGAAGCAGACACCATTGTCCGTATCATTACAGGTCAGTTTTTCGAACAGCATGATGTGGACATCCATTCTCCGACAGCCATCTCTCTTTTCAGCAACAACCGCCCGCACACAGCTCTTATCAGCAAGAAAAACGCCGAAGGCTATGCAGCGGAGAAGGTGATCGACAGCATTTCAGGATCGGACATAGTACTGTATGACTTCAGTGATTCCACGTTCCGAAAGCCTTACCATAATATGCTTAAGCGTAATGGTATGTATTCCGAACGTCAGGGAAACCACCGGTTCCTAAGCAATGGCGACTTATTTGTGGAAGCCACTGAATCCGGTAAAGTCCTTATCTTAAACGACAGCACTATTAAATACGAAAATTACCTGAATCAGGTAAACGATGAAGGTTTGGTTGAATACCCGCACTGGGTAAGGGTATATGAAAAAAAGGAACTGAAAAACACAAAACTATGATTTTGTATGTCGGACCGGGACTAAGCCTTGCGAGCATCATCATAGTCATCATCATACTTTTGCTGGTGCTGGTGAGCCTAGGAATGGTTATTTTCCGTCCCGTGAAACTGTTTTTCCAAAAGATCAGAGAGCGCTTACATGGTAGAAAATAAGCTGTATTATCTGTTTGTTCTGTCAGGAAGTCTCATTTTTCTGATATGCCTTGTTGTCTTCAACAAACCCGCCTTCTTCAAACTCATACAACTCACAGTCAGACAACTGGATGTCATATTAAACAAAAACATCAGTGAAAAAACCAAAAACCGCAGCTTGCTGAAAAATTCAGGACAACTGCTTGCATGGCTGTTTATCAATACTTTATATTTTGCCATTGCCCTGCTCGCCGGAAGCCTGCCTGTTTTGCTTTACATGCAGCTATTCCGGGGAGCTGAAACCGACTTCTCTTCTCCCCTGTTTTTTGTCAGTATGCTGATGCCTGTTCTGCTCTTTCTGATACCGCGTCGCAAAAGATCCGATTATTCCTACTGGTCGAAACTTCTGCATCACATTGTGCTGGATAACCCGGCCACAGGGCGTTACCTGCTACGGCAGGAACTTAAACGAAGGACTAAAGCCACAAATCAGAACTTTATCATTGTCAGCGGACTGGCACGTGCAGGAACCACCGCGATGCTCAATCTCCTCTTTGCATCCGGAGCATTTAAGTCCATCAGGTATTCAAACATGCCTTTTCTGCTGGCGCCAGTCCTTTGGAGAAGGCTCTACCGACCCAAATCGCTTAAAAAGAAAGAGCGTGCTCATAAAGACAGCCTCAGCGTGGATAAAGATTCCCCGGAAGCGTTTGAAGAATACTATTTCAAAGCCAGCTTGCAGGACGCGTACATCGATCAGAACCATCTGAAAAAGCATCAGCTCAGTCCTGAAATGCATAAGGAATACCTGCAGTATCAGAGCTTGTTTGGTGAAGAGAACAAAGTATACCTGGCAAAAAACAACAACTTCATCCTTCGCTATGAAAGCCTGCGGCAACAGAATAAGGATTTCAAACTCATCATCATGTTCAGAGAACCGCTGCAGCATGCACATTCCCTGCTCAGGCAGCACAGGCATTTTACAAATCTGCAGAAAAAAGACCCCTTTGTACTCACTTACATGAACTGGCTGGGGCATCACGAATTTGGTCTGAACCACAAAACCTTCAGTCTGGAAGGCATGGAAAACCCCTACCCCACAGACTCCCTTAACCACTGGCTTACGAAGTGGATCAATTATTACACTTACATTCTGCAATTCAGCAAGGATCCCGGGCTCTATTTTGTCAGCAACCTGTCGTTGCGCAAATATCCTGAAAAGGTGTTGCACAAATTATCTGAATCGATTGGCATCGACATTAACAGCTCTATAACAGAGCATGGCAGCGGCACTGACAATACCGACATATCAGCCTCCGACCCTTCATTACAAGCCAAAGCAGAACAGATATATCAGACTCTGCTGAAACATGAATTATTACAGACGCAAAGAGAATAACAACATGAAAACGCATTCATTAATTTTTCCACTGACGGTGCTCATTTTTGCTTTTTACGCATGCAACCAAACGCAACCTGACAGGCATTACGAACCCATTAAGCTGAAAGTTTTCGGCAAAGACAGCAGTAAAAACGACAGCCTGAGTACATTCGTTAATCTATATCATTTTACAAAAATGGATTCTCTTTTTAAGAGAATTGAAGACATTGTTTGCAAAGACAGCATTCCAAAAATACTCATCAACAGCAAAAGGAATGAAAAGATCATTTACCCCATAAATAAATGTTACCGCGGGATGGACATCAGTATTAGACCACCCCACAATCACATTTACATCTATGACGATACCATTGTAAAATATTTCGTTGACACCTACCCGATTGACAGCCTGGAGAACGTCATGCAAAAGGACATTGAAAACATGGGCAAGAATCCCGACTGGTGCGACCATCCGGTCAAACTCTATACCCTGTTTGGTGACAAGCATTATAACCCCAATAAACTTGAAAACAAACTCAATAAGGCATGCAACATCTACGAAAAACTCACCAATCGCCGCGACATAAAAATCTACATCACCCTTCCTCCGCTGCCGCCACCGCCACCACCGGAAGCAGAGTGATGAGGATGTTGATTCTCCCCTCCCTCCTATATGCCCTCATGTAAACTTTCATACAGTGAGCACAAGCCGGCAAATACGCTATACATCATTTACACCCTTTTTTGAAGCATTCAACATTTTTTTCAACTTTTAAAAACGCAATTTTTTGATAAGCTAAAACCTGACATCAAACACATTTCATCCATACTTTTCCGGCTATTTTCATTGGCATTATGCGTTTTTAGGCTATTTTTGCAAGCATCAAACCAGGAAAAACATCATCGGATCATGGCCACTAAGAAAAAATACTACGTTGTCTGGGAAGGAAAAACATGCGGGGTAATGGATACCTGGGATGAATGCAAAAACGCCATTCACGGCTTCAAAGACGCAAAATATAAAAGTTTTAAAACCCGCGAACTGGCCGAAAAAGCTTTCAGGGAATCATACGATAATTATAAAGGAAAAAAACTGCCTGAAGATGAATTGTCCAAAGAACAACTGAAACGAATCGGGCAACCCATTAAAAACAGCATTTGTGTTGACGCTGCCTGCAGTGGCAACCCGGGAACAATGGAATATCAGGGCGTGGAGGTTAGCACAGGAGAAGTTATTTTTAAAAAAGGCCCTTACCAGCAAGCCAACAACAACGTGGGTGAATTCCTGGCCCTGGTACACGCCCTGGCTTTGGCTAAAAAGAACGGAGACAAACGTCCTGTTTATTCAGACAGCGCCACAGCCATCAGCTGGATACAGAACAAACAACACAAAAGCAACCTGAAGCAAACGGAAGAAAACCGGCAGATATTTACCATGCTTGACAGGGCTGTTATCTGGCTAAATAATCATACCTTTGAAAACAAGCTATTAAAATGGGAAACGAAAGCCTGGGGAGAAATTCCGGCTGATTTTGGAAGGAAATAATCACTGATGAAAACCGATCTTAGCAAACTAAACAACAAGCAAATTGAAGCTGTCGTTAGTGACAGCAAGCGAACCTTAGTACTCGCAGGTGCCGGCTCCGGTAAAACCAAAACCCTCCTGCAGAAAATTCTGTATCTCATTGAAGAAAAAGGCGTAAATCCGGCCAACATCCTTGCCATCACATTTACCAAAAACGCTGCTAATGAAATGCTGGACAGGCTGATCATCGCTGCAGACAAAACAAATGAATACGCAACCTTTATCAGCAACAAAAAGCATTCAAAAAGACAAATCGATGAAAAACGCTTCTTTTTTAAACGAAAGTTTAGCTGGATCAACAACCTGACCATAAAAACCTTCCACAGCCTCTGCTATAGCATACTTCGTAATTACGGCGTCAACGAATTTGACAACCGATTTAAAATCGTTACCGATAAAAAAAACACGGCTGAAGAGTTTGAAAAATACTCTGCCCGGGAAACAGCTCCCGACATTCTCAACAAACTCCTCATCAAACAATGCGAATCCAAAGATTACCTGCTTAGCCTGAAACGCTATCTGCTGGACTATATGGTGGACAGAATCCATCATGAGCCGCACAAAGGATACCATCCCCGCGATGGAAAGTTTTACACCTGCCTCAACGGCTGCAAAGTACGCTCGAAATCCGAACAATATATTGCTGACTGGCTATACCGCCACAACATAAAATTTGTGTATGAACCCCGGGTCAACTTCAGCGACTTCAGCTTTCATCCTGACTTTTTCATTCCTGAAGCCAATGTTTACATCGAACATGTCAGCGACAGAAGCTACCCGATGCAGGACAAGGAGAAACAATTCAGAAAGGCCAACAAACTGCTTGTCAAAACGTACGAAAAGCAGACGAAAAACACGGCCATGTTTAACCTGGCATTGGAACGCATCGTAAAAAATCGCTTACCTGCTGATTACCACTACAATTCAGCTCTGTCATTTGAAGAGGAATTCAGCGCTCATCATAATGACATCTATCAATTCCTGCGCGAAGTTATGCAGGTAATTGACATGGTAAAAGTTGAAAACATCCCACTGGAAAAAGTGTACCATGATTCGCAACAGGATCAGCACGAACGTGTCAGAAATTTTTACAGAATAGCCTTACCCCTGGTTAAAGCGTATTCAGATTACTGCACCAACAAATCCTACCTGGATTTTAACGACATGATCAACAAAACCATTGATCTGTTTCATCATCGCCCCGAGATAGCGGAAAAATTCCAGCAGCAATACAAAACCATTCTCGTGGATGAGTTCCAGGACGTGAACAACCTGCAGGTCGATCTGCTCAAGCTGTTGCTAACCCAAGACAATAAGCTTTTTTGTGTGGGCGATGACTGGCAAAGCATCTACGGTTTCAGAGGATCAAATGTGGATTACATCATCAATTTTGTCAACCATTTCCTCAATGCAAAAATCATCAAACTCGATCTGAACTACCGCAGCACACAACACATTGTCGGGGCAAGCAATGAGGTTATCAGACACAACAAACACAGGCTTGACAAGGCCCTGCATGCCAGCAACACATCCAAACAAAAAATTGAAATGTATGCCGGTAGTTGCAAGGATGATAATGTTGAGTATGCGGTACAGCAGGTCAAAAGGCTCAACGATACGGGCTATGCAAAAGAAGACATCCTGTTCCTCTACCGCCGGAGCAAAATGTTTGCACCATACTTTGGCCGTTTACGACAGGAAAACCTGCAATTCACCGGCAAAACCATACATTCTGCAAAAGGACTGGAAGCCAAAGCCGTGTTCATCATCGGCCTTACCGAAGGCTATGGCGGCTTCCCCGATATCTGGATGGAAGACCGGATTTACCAGGTCATCAAGGAATCAAACCACGATATGTTGCTGGAAGAAGAACGCCGTCTGTTTTACGTTGCCATTACACGCGCCAGGGAACGGCTCTTTATGCTGACAGAACGCGGCAACGAATCCAGCTTTTTGCAGGAAATACCCGACAACTACGTGTACAAAAGCAGCGACAGCCTTGCTCCCGTCACCGATGACATTCTACTCTGCAAACACTGCAAAGCACCCATAGAAGAAGCGTTTGCATTTTGCCCGCATTGTGGCGGGAAAGTGGGGTAACATCCAATGTAACCAACCTGCAAGACCGTCATGATTCAAAGGTACTTTTCATACATAATATATACCTTCAATACGTGAAGACCTGACAGGTTTGGGTGACTGACAGGTTTGGGTATTTCAATTTATTTTGTCTTTGTGCTTAGTTGTCCGGGCTTTGGCGATGGCATGTGCTGCAAGCGGAGCAGTAAGATAAACAAAAGCAATAACCATGATTGCTTTTACATAAACAGCTGTTGAGTTAAAGAAAATTGCAACACCGATCAACAGAAGCAACAAGCCGAATGATAATGCCTTTGAAGTTGCATGCATGCGACTCAGCATTGACGAAAATCGCAGCGTCCCCAGTGCTGCAAGAAAAACAAAAATAGCTCCTGCCAAAATCAGGATAGATACCAATATACTCATTTTCCTTTTTGTTTTAGATAGGTTGATATAGCTACTGTTCCGATAAATGAAACCAATGCAATAATTACCGGAATGTCTGTATATATTGCTTCCTCTGTTGCCACACTAAGCAACAAAATAAAAGCAAGGATTGTTAACGATATCAATTCAAATGCCACCAGCCGATTTGATACCCCAGGTCCGGTAATCAGCCGAATAAGTCCAAACAACAATGCAGTCAGAACGAGTGCCATGGCAATATAAATCACTATGTCAGGTATTTCAATACTCATGGATCTATTATCTTTTTAATTCGGGATTCAATTGATCTTAATTCTTTTCGTATTTGCAATTCCTTATTTGAATACAAAATATGTACAACGGCTTCTTTTGTTTCCTTTTCCAAATCAATAACAAGTGTTCCGGGTGTCATTGATACGAGGTTGCAGAACAATAATAGCCCGCCTTCCTGTTGTATCTCCAGCTTTATTGTGATAATGCCGGGATTGTGCAAATCTTTAGGGGTAACAATGTCCCATGCCAGTAAAAGATTTGCTTTTATCAGACTATACAAGTAAAATCCGATGAAGCTAAGGATGTAATATATTTTTTTAAGATACTTCATTGTAGAATTTCATCAATGTATAAATCAGGGTTCATTAATATTTCTGCTGCCTGCTGAACATAATCAAAGACAGTATTTGCAAAAATCCCCATCAGTAAGCTGATTAAACCAAGAAGTACGGAGGGGAAATAATCGATGATACGTAGTTTACCTCTATGGTTTATTTCCGTTTTTTCCTGAGTATCGGCTTTTAGAAATGCCTCGTTCCAGATTTTTATCATTGAATACAAGGTTAATAATCCTGTAAACAGAGCAACAGCCGTTACCATATACTCTCCGGCTTCAAATCCGGCTTTGATTAGAATAAATTTTGCAAAAAATCCTGAAACCGGAGGAATTCCGGCCAATGCAAAGGCAGGAATAATGTATAAAACTGCCAGGAATGGATTTTCCTTTAACATGCCCCCAATGCTTTTCAAATCATAGGAACCTTTGATTTTGTGAATCATTCCTGCAACCAGAAAGGTATTTGTTTTAGCAATCATGTTGTGCATAATAAAGTAAATGCTTCCGGCAATGGCAAGTGGTGTAAAAATACCCAGGCCCATCACCATGTAACCAACCTGACTGATAATATGAAAGGACAAGATTTTCCGCATTTTATATTGTGTTGAGGCTGCAAATCCTCCGTAAAGCATTGTTAGTCCGGCGATCACCATAAATACCATGTGCCAGGCTTCACCATCCTGCAAATATATTAAGGTAAAAAAGCGAAACATCGCATAAACACCAACTTTTGTCAGGATACCTGCAAATAAAGCGGTAATTGTAACATTTGGCTTGTGATAAGATGCCGGAAGCCAGAAAAACAATGGAAATATAGCAGCTTTTATTCCGAAGGCAAGGAAAATCAAACTTGCCGACAGGTTTATTCCTTCGGGAAATCCGTTTTGAGCAAACATAGCGGCAATATGTGCCATATTCAGAGAGCCGGTTTTGCCGTAAAGCAAACCAATTCCTGCCAACAAAAACAGAGAGCCGAGAAAATTCAATCCGAGGTATTTTATCCCGGCGTGATATTGCTCATGCTGCTTGCAGTAGGTTATCAAAACAAATGATGAAATCAGCATAAGTTCAAACCACACATACAAATTAAAGATATCTCCGGTGATAAAAGCGCCGTTTACACCCATTGCCAGTGCAAAAAAGAAGACCCCAAAGCGATTTCCACTGGTTTTTCGGGGCATAAAACCCGGGATATATACTGATATTGCCAAAAAGATTACGGCAGATACGACAAGCATTAAGGCACTAAACATGTCTATAACCAGGCTTATCCCGAAAGGAGCTTCCCATGCACCCATATATAAAGAGATGATACCCTGTGACCTAACCTGAACCAACAAATGGATTGCTGCAATCAAAAGCAAACTGCTGCCCGCAACCATAACTGCTCTGCCAAAGCGTGTCGGCCTGACAAAAATCAAGAGCATCATTGCAATTAAAGGTATCAATATGGGCAAAAATACACTGTTCATGATTTCTTTTCTGTTGGTTTAATTTCGTCCATATCATCTGAACCTGAGGTTTCAAAAAACTTGAGTTTCAGTGCTAATGTAAAACCGACAATTCCCAATCCTATTACTACTGCCGTGAGTAATAAAGCCTGTGGAATCGGGTCGGCAAAGTTTTCCGCATTCATTACGCCTTCCTCTACAAATACCGGCTTGTCCTCCAGTGGTCCTGACGCAAGAAACACCAAAAGATTTGTTGCATTGCTTATCAGAATTATGCCGATGACAAATTTCAGAATGCTTCTTCTGAGTATCATGTAAACACCAGCCATGAATAAAGCTCCTATAAGTATAGAAAGTATTATTTCCATCAGTTGTTTCCTTTTTTAGAGAATAAAAAAACGATTGTAACACCTATGACAATAAAGAAAATCCCAATATCAAACAGCAGTGGCGTTCCCATTTTCAATATGCCGCCAAAGGGAAGGGAAATTTTCAGCCAAAACGCTTCCATAACCGGTTTGGATGTGATTAATGATGGCAGAAAGCTTACCACAATAAACAAGAGGCCAAGTGCAAGGTATTTATCCGGCGCCAGAAACGTTCGATCTCTGGCATGATTCCAGTCAAATGCCAGACCTCTGTACACGACAGATAAGGCTGCCAGTAATCCTGCGATAAAACCGCCCCCCGGATGGTTATGCCCACGCAATAAGGCTAAAATTGCCACCACCAGGAAAAAGAAGCGCAAATACTTTTCAGCGATTTGTAATAAATATGCGTTCATAGTCTTGCATTTCTTTTGGTTAGTAATATAAAAACGCCGAGTGCCGCAATGATGAGAACCAATGCCTCTCCCATGGTATCCAATGCACGAAAATCTACCAAAATGACATTCACAACATTTTCTCCAAAGGCTTTGTCATAACTGTTTTCAACATAGTAATCAGAAACACAGTCGGTGTACTCAACATGGCTCGCCTGAAAAGCAATGATTGTCATTATTACACCAAAAACACCGGCAATAATCAAATCCCTGAGTTTTGATTTTTTCTTTGACAGTTGTGAAAACTCTGGCAATCGTTGTAAAATTAAAACGAAAAACACAACAATTACAGTTTCAGCAAGGATTTGTGTAATCGCCAAATCAATACCACTGTAGAATAAATAAATGAATGCTAATCCGTAACCAATAACACCCAGGGCAAGAATTGCGGCAAGGCGTTGTTTGGTAATCATGGTCAAAACACCGGCCAAAATCATAATACCAGCCATTCCATAAATGTAAAAGGGTGCATGGCTGATGCTGTGATTTTCAAAGCGGATGTCCCCAAACAGCAATTGAAGACCCAAAATCGCTGCGGCAATAACAAACACAGTCATCAGATAAATGCGATGATATCCATGATTAACAACTTTATCATTTTTATCAATAAGATTGACAGTATTTTGAATTCCCTGAGTGAAAAGCTCTGCAAACTGAAATTTGAAAAGGCGGTCTGTTATTTTTCGCCAATTTGCCCAGAATTGTTTTCGCTTTATCATTAAAAAAGCCAGTACCGTCCCAATGAATACTGTAAACATACTTAGCCAGAACACATCGTTAAAACCATGCCAAAGCGCAAGTTTCACATCTCCGTAATCGGGATTAAGGTACCTGAGGGCACCAAGAAGGATATTTTTCCCCAGGTAATTGGGAATAATTCCGGCGACAAGGCTGAAAACTGCCAATAAAGCCGGAATAATTACCATCAGGGAAGATTTCCATTCTGACAAAACCGGTTTTGGTGATTGTGTTTTACCAAAAAACAAGTTATAGACAAAATGGAGAGAGACAGAAACCATCAGGGCATTTGCTATAACACCAATAATCAGAATGATACCTGATATTCCCGGAAGTTGAATCTTGGCCTCATAAATAAGTTCCTTTCCGATAAATCCCAACATGGGAGGTAGACCTGCCATTGACAGTGCTGCAAGCAATACAATAATAAAACTTATGGGTAGCTTTTTCCGTAACCCGCCAATTTTCAGCATGTCTCTGCTACCTGTTCGTTTTTCAATATAGCCGGCTGTCATAAACAGAGTGGACTTATACAATGCATGCACAAACAGAAAAAGAACTGCGGCTTTTAAAGAGGCCGGAGTGTCTATTCCTACCAGTAGTATCAAAACACCCAGGGCATTGATGGTGGTGTATGCCAAAACGGCTTTAATGTCTGTTTTGTTATTGGCAAAATAAGCCCCGAAAAGCATGGTTAATACACCAAAAGAGGATATGATGTAATGCCAGGCCTCCGTACCTCCAAGAACGGGCTGAAGTCGTAACAAAAGAAAAAAACCGGCTTTTACCATGGTTGCTGAGTGGAGATAGGCACTGACAGGTGCAGGAGCCTCCATGGCGCCCGGCAACCAAAAGTGAAATGGAAATTGTGCTGATTTTGTAAAGACACCAACCAAAATAAGAATTAAGCCGGGGATATATGATTGACTGCTTTTTATAATGTCAGCAGATTCTATCCAATCCTCTATATGATAACTGCCAACTTCACTGCCAATAAGTATTAAGCCACCCAGCAACGCCAGGCCGCCCATAATGGTAATAAAAAGCGATTGAAATCCTGCTGTGCGTGCTGCTTCTTTTTCATGAAAAAAGGTGATAAGAAAGAAGGATAAAACGGTGGTCAATTCCCAAAATATGAAAAGCAAAATGAGATTGGCGGACATGACAAGACCAAACATGGAAATGCTGAAAAATATCAAAAAGAAAAGAAAGCGTGTCAGGTGATTATAAGTGCGCATGTAACTGCCTGCATAAAAGAATATAAAGGCACCTATACCTGAAATCAAAATACTGAAAGCCAGGCTTAATCCATCCATCCGGAAATCGAGATTTATCCCCAGATCAGGAACCCATGAAAAACTCATGGAGGGAAAATCACCACCCTGGATCTGCGGTAACCAACTTAATAAATATGCCAGTAAAGCGAATTGAACAAGCCCTGCAATTACAGCTCTGTAGCGTTTTAGCGGCTTTGGTAAAAACAAAACCACCAAAGGAAGCAATATGAGAAGCCAAATTGTGTTCATTTAATCAACTTCGGTTTACATCGTCAAAATAATGAATTTAAAATAGAAAACTTACGATTTCAAAAAAAGTTTACCCCGTTAATCATCTGCCCTGAAAGCAGAAAAATGCGATTTCAGAGGCATTGCCTGAAAACCTGATGCTTATAATGTTGCAATTATGCTTCATGTGACAATCTGCTTTTACCATTTTGTAAAGCTTGTGGAAAATAAAAGCAGACTGAGCGGATTTTCATATGCAAACTCCAGATACGCAAGTGTTCCGTGTATGGCATGAAAATACCTTGACAGGTCAAAAGTCTGTTTGTTTACATTCCGGAGTATGATAAATCAGGGACTTAATGATTTATTGAGCTGCTTGTTTGAATCAGCAATTCAGGATTACAACAACTGATTATGTTCCAATTACACCGAATTCGGGGCATTTAAAACATTACGCAGAGCTGAAATCACCATGCAGATGAATATCCTATGAAGGGCTGGGATGGAAATCCCCCCATTTTTACGTCTTGATTTAGAAGGCGTAAAACAATGGATAAAGAAAGTAAAAACCAATCATGCGGGTGAAGAAGATACTAAGCATTACCAGGAAGAAATGGAGATGATTAATAGCATTAAATCACAGCTTGAAAAAGACGAGATAGAGTTTTATCCTCAATTTGATTTATATGCTGATGTAATTTCTTTTTCGGAATTTTGTTACATTTGTTCCTAAACATATTCTGGTAATTCCTGTTTCTTTTGGTGGTGAAAAAGTTTATAAATACAATATCTATAAGCCTCTTCCTGCTTTTCATCACACCTCTGTTGATGAAAGCAGCGCATTTTACTTTTGTGCATCATGAGCATCATCATACTCATCATCAACATGATCCTAGTTTCCATCAAACGCATAAAAAATGCCCGTTCCTGGCTTATCAGCTTATCGAGTTCTATGATAAAACAGAAAGCATTCCGGTTTTTGCAAATCAGGATTATTTGATTTTTGATGCAGGAATAATAAATGATGTTTTTTTAGCGGAAGTTCCTTCTGCTTATAACCTCCGCGCTCCTCCTGTTACTGTACTTTAATTAAATCAGAGATTAAATTATTGCAACTAATCAGTTTTGTCTTTAATTCAGCAATCATAGATTTTTTTACATCAAATAACCGTGCGAATCCGTCATATCCGTGTTCTAAAAAACAATAAAATTGAACACAGATAACACAGATTATACGGATAATTACGGATGAATTTAATGATCTTTAGAGCTTTCCATATAGTAAATTAATAAATTTTTGCTTTATGAAGCAATAAATATCTACTAAAAAAAAGCAATTATAAAAACTGATTTGTTACAAATTATTAAACAGTAACAAAATAAATTTTATCAAAATGAGAATAATTAAATATTTCATTTTCCTGATTCTATTATCAGGAGTGAGCTTAGATATTTATGCACAAAACAGATTAACAGGAAAAATAACAGATAAAAAAACAGGGGAACCCCTGTCGTATGCTAATATTTATTTGCCGGATCAGAATAAGGGGACACAATCCGGCGAATCCGGAAAATATGAATTAAAAAACCTTCCCAAAGGAGACCTTAAAATTCAAATTTCATATGTAGGATACAAAACTCATGTTGAAACTGTTGAAATAAGCGAGGCAAAAAACACTATGGATTTTAGTCTGACGCCGGTTGCTATGCAGGCTGAAGAGGTGGTGATTTCCGGTGGAAGCCACAGTACCCAGCACGAAAACCCCATTAAAATTGAACGAATAGAACCGGAGCAGATTGCTAATTCAGGAAACGCCAGCTTTGCGGAAAATCTCACATTTGTGCCCGGAGTGGATATTATTGCAAAAGGACCCGCTGTGACAAAGCCGGTTATCAGGGGATTGACCGGAACAAATATTCTGGTTCTGAATAATGGTGTTAAACTGGAAAATTTTCAGTTTTCTGAGAATCATCCCTTTCTTATTGACGATTTTGGTGCCGACAGAATTGAAGTAATTAAAGGAGCTGCTTCATTACTTTACGGCTCGGATGCAGTGGGAGGCGTTATTAATCTTATCCCGGAAAAACCGGCACCGGTAGGTACAATCAGAGGTGATTTTTCAGGGAAATATTTTAGCAATACCAATGGTTTTCAGTCTGATTTTGGAATAAAAGGCTCTGAAGAATCCATTTACTGGGGCTTGCGTGCCGGTATAAAATCTCATGAAGATTATATTTCAGGTGATGGTAAACAAGTTCCCAACACCCGCTTTAATGAACAAAGCCTGAAAGCCATGACGGGGTACCACAACTCGTTTGGAAATATGAACCTGTACTACTCTTACAACAGGCCGACATTCGGGATGAGTGTCGGTAATGCAGTCCCATTGATAACAGAAAACGGAAGAGAAAATGATATTTGGTATCAGGACCTCACCAATCATCTGCTTTCCACTAAAAACCGCTTTTATGCCGGCGGCTGGAAGTTTGATCTAAATGCGGCATATCAGATGAATAATCGCAAGCTGCAAACAGATACATCAATGCCTTTCAAAGAAATGGTGGATATGGATATGAGCAGTTTTAGCTGGGATTTAAAAGCCCATCTGCCATTTGGGGATGAAGCCGATTATATTATTGGTGTACAGGGAGCAGACAAAACGAATCGCAATAATGAGGCTCCGAATCATGTGATCCCTGATGCGGATGTCTTTGATGTTTCAGCTTTGGGTTTTGCAAGAATTCCCTTTGGTGAAAAACTAAAAACGCAGTTTGGCCTGAGATACGATTACAGAGACCTGAAAACTGCCGATGAGCCCGGGAAACTACCTATAGACACGCTTTATGGAAACATCAGTGCATCGGCGGGAGCAACTTACAGAATTAATGAAGCCTGGCTTTTGAGAGCAAATATTGCCACTGCTTACCGTACTCCAAATCTTGCCGAGCTGACACAAAACGGAGTTCACGGAGTGCGATATGAGCAGGGAAATCCGGAGCTGGAATCTCAGCGTTCTTATGAGGCAGACCTTAGCACGCATTATCACAACAATTGGCTGATGCTTGATATTGCAGGCTTTTATAACAGAATCAGTAATTATATTTACATTGCTCCCACTGATGACAGCATCAATAATTACAGGGTTTACAGATATACTCAAAACTCTGCAGATATTTACGGAACAGAAATCAGCATGAATGTTCTTCCTGTTGACTGGTTTGACATAAGGGCATCATATTCCTGGATTGAAGCGGTGAGAGAAGATGGTGAAAATCTGCCGTTAATTCCACATGATAAACTAAAAGCAGATTTCAGCTATCAGCCACAAGATGTATGGAAGTTTAATACGCTTTGCTTTAATCTTGGAGGGACTTATGCATTTGAACAGAAAGATATTGCACCATCTGAAAGCATTTCAGATTCGTATTTTCTTTTGCATGCTGGAATTAGCGGCTCGGTGATGGCAGGCAGATACCCTGTAAGATTGAGTGTAAGAATTAACAACCTGCTTGATGAGAAATACACAGACCACCTTTCCACTTTAAAGGACATGGGATTTTACAATATGGGAAGAAATATTGTTGTGAGCCTGAAAGTTCCGTTTGGGGTGAAGTGATGGTTTATCAAACAGTTTTTGGTGTTGAGCTGAAATCATCTCATCTCAACACCAATTACAATTTTTTATTTGCCTGGTGGGTGCTTGATGGCTGCTTGGTGGGTGTGTTATCATTAAACAAGCAGAAGTGACTTAAACTGTGTAACAATAACTCTCATTTTTACGCCTTTTTGTTAATATTCATTAAAACTATACCACTAATATTTATCAATAGCCTGGTACCTATTTTATACCAGCCTGTTACGTTTTTGTTTGAACAATTGTCAAATTGCTGACTCCAAGAGACATTTAAACATCAACAGCCTGATACCAAAATAAGAAATGGTAGAATTTTACGTGCTGGGATTAAGAGCCCGGGAAC
Organism: uncultured Bacteroidales bacterium; assembly: GCA_964418565.1. Lineage (GTDB taxonomy): Bacteria > Bacteroidota > Bacteroidia > Bacteroidales > ML635J-15 > JAQIBY01. Next base: position 25,752 of record CAYQMB010000036.1, read on the forward strand.
GGATGGAATTTGTCACCGGCAGGTTTTATTTTTTAAAATTCATAATGCCTTTTTTCTTCTGGTATTTTTTCTACCTCAGCGATGTT
>CAYQMB010000037.1:0-25745 GCA_964418565.1 uncultured Bacteroidales bacterium
AATAGGAATATGAGCGGTGCGCAGCACCCAGCGAGTATTCCCGGTTGAACTAAATTCATTGCCGGAGCTATGCACTTTAAGACAGATTTGTTGGTTTTTATGAAGGTGGGGTGGTGGTTTTATGCTTTTACGCATATCAAAAAAGTTTTGGTTAAATACTTATGATATACGCTACAGCTTTAGCAAAAGATAATTACCTTTGAGTGAACAGGCTATCAGCAAACTGGCTGATTTAGTTCAACATACCCTGGAACGTATCACTAAAGCGAAACAAATTTTAGCATTGGCAATAAACCGAATGATATGAAAACAAAACAGATTTGCACCAGGCTGAAATACAGTATCTTAATGGCATTAATTCTATTGTTTTTTAGCACTGAAATGACAGCACAAGAACAGCCTTCGTCAGACTTGAAATCCTTTAAAATCACCATTGAAAAGACCGGTGACGGACTTAAAATGCACAGTTCTGAAGGAAGTGCCTGGATTGATTTGAGTTTTAGTCTCGTAAATAACAAACCGCAGGCAATAGACGAATACGGAATGACAGACTCAGATAAGGTATCATCTGATAAAGATTCTGATCTTGCAGATTACTTGTTCACCATTACGAAAACAGAGAATGGAATCACCTTAAAAGGCATTGAAGGAACTGCCTGGAAAGAATTAAGTTTCAGCCTTTCTCAAACTGAAAAACAAATGATTGATCAATTGGGAATGACAGATTTGAAATGAACACCTGCCTGCGGGAACATAACAGCCAATATATCATGAGCTTGATAAGTGCGTCTGTAAAGCCCTGCCGATGCATATTTGCCAGGCTTTTAATCTATAATCCATGAATTGCATATGAAAAAGAATCTCATTTACATGACTTTATTTTCAGTGATACTCTTCCTGAGTTGCGCGGGCGAATCAAACAAAGAAGAAAAACAAGACCTGACCAAAAAAGACAGTATCAGTGAGGAAAAGCAAAAGGATACGGTTTTCAACGTGAAAGCCTGTCAAAATTGGTCAGATTATAAGCCATTGATTTCGCTGAAATCCATAAAATTCAAAATTTCGAATGGGTTCTCACACGATTGCATGCTACAACCACGGGTTGAGAAGTGGCAAAATGGAAAACTGATTGATTCGGATGATTTCAGTGTGCCAATAAAAATGAACAGCAGTGCTGATCTGACTTTTCATTATTCTTGCAACAACGATCCCTGTGCAATGAATGTGAGGGTTGAAAATGAAGCGGGGGGAACTGTTGAAGCAAAGGTAGAGATTCAACTCAATGAAGCAGATGATTTATATATAGATGCCATAAACGAAGTGTCAGCCTTAACTCCGGATCATGAGCTGCTCATTGCTGTTATTGCTCCGGAAAATGAAATTAAGGCATGGCCGGAGACAGATTCGATTGCAAATGGTTTACGCTTAAAAATCAACTTATTAAAAGAATAGGCAAGCCTTTTACTTGTCAATGTTTCAGCATCCCGGATCATAAGCTTTGATGATGGTAAAATGCATCAAGGCCAATGACAAAGTATCCGGAGTTTCCTTTCTGATACATGTTGCATTCAGATTTACTGCCACTTGAAAGCCTGAAATTAAGCGTATCCGAATCATATGCTGAGTTGAAAAACTGAACAATCCTGCTCTGAAAAAGTTAATTTAACAGAAAGAAACAGCCTTAAAACTCATTAAATTATGATTCGAAAAAAACTATTAACGCTTATACTCCTGTCAATATCTGCAATGGCTTCTGCCCAGATACAAGGGGGAAGTGAAAAAGAAGCGTCCGGTGATTTAGAATTTACTGCAATAGCTGAAATGGGATACTTAGGTGTATTCGATCATAAAGTACAATTCAGTAATGACGGAACATACTTTGATTATAAAAGAGATGGTGGTCAGGATGTGCTGTTTCCCGTAAGCAGATTATCCCTTGAACTGACTTTTAATAAAAGAAATACATTCGTACTGTTGTACCAACCATTGCGCCTGGAGTCGCAGGTGCTTTTGCAGGACGATTTGGTTGTGGATGGCTTGACTTTTCCGGCTTCAAGCGGTGTTAAGCTCTTATACAATTTCCCGTTCTACCGCATAAGCTATTTAAGGGAGTTGAAGACAAACAATGAGACCTTTACATTTGCCATTGGAGGGACATTGCAGTTGCGTAATGCCACCATTTCATTTGAATCAACTGACGGTACCCGTTTTCGGACAAACCGGGATTTAGGACCCGTGCCTGCGCTAAAGATCAAATCCCGTAAGGATTTTGGCGAGCGGTATTTTCTGGAGCTTGAGGCTGACGGAATGTATGCTCCTGTAAGTTATTTGAATGGTAGCGATAACGAAGTGGTTGGCGCCATTCTGGATGCCAGTTTAAGATCAGGAATTGAATTTAACCAGCAGGTGAGTTCTTTTCTTAACTTAAGGTATCTTGGTGGTGGTGCCGTTGGTACTTCGGATAATCAGGGTCCCGGTGACGGATATGTGAAAAACTGGCTCCATTTTTATACCGTGACGGTTGGATTCGAATACAGCTTGTAAAACCGGACACCATTGGCTCAAAAATATCAATATTGAAAAAAGTAAATTTCCAATGCTTCAGACCATTTCAACTTGCTACGGATGTAGTTACAACATGTTGAATTATACAGTTTAAGATGCATCAGCTTACCTTATCAAAAGCGAGAGTCATGCTTATTAGTTTTCGATGCAATTCCTAACAAGCACATCAGATAATCCACATAAATTGAGTGAAAAACTTGAAATCAGATGAAATAAAGTGCATTATTTGAAAGAAATATCCTTATTTTGTAGAATGGTAATTTGATTTTAGGTGTTGTGAATCACAGCAGGGATATTTTTACCAAACGGTAAATGCAATGTGATAAAATATGAAAATAAAATTTGATTCAACGGTGCTGATTGTCAGGGAATTTGATATCATGAAAGATTTCTACCTAAACATTTTACAGCAGGAGGTAGAACACGATTTTGGTAATTGCATCTCTCTGAAGTGCGGCATAACGATCTGGCAGTTGAAAGAGGAATATCCCATCGTAAAAAAATTGGGCAGCACCCATAGGAAAGAAGGAAATCAGAATTTAGAAATGTGTTTTACAACTGAACGTATAGATGAGGTGTCACAACGACTGAGCCAGATTAAAATCAGGTATCTCCACAGGATGGAAGAAGAAACCTGGGGTCAGAAAACGATTAGATTTTTCGATCCCGAAAATAACCTTATCGAAGTGGGGGAAAGTATTCCGGCTTTTGTTAAAAGATTATTCAATTCCGGTATGAGCATAGAAGAAGTTGCCAGTAAAACGGGAGTTGAATCAGGTAAAGTAAAGGATATAGTTCAGAATAAATAAGTCAGAACCATGCATAATGTTGTTTATTTAGATCATAAGGCCGATGAAATTGATAACTTTAAGATAGATCGTACAGGTTACGGTAATATGGATGACTGGCTGCCGGTTGAGCATATTGAAAAGGTAAAAACGACTTGAGAATGCAGCCTGACAGCAAATAAAACAGATTGGAAAAGCAATATACAATGAACAAACTGATAGTAATAATGGTAATTACCGCAGCTCTTGCAGGCTGTGATGCAACAACCAAAAAACCGACATCTATGACGGAACAAAAAAAGCAATCTGATGACTCAAACTCCTCACAGGACACTGTACCAAAAGTGACAGGAATTGGCGGGATTTTCTTTTTCTCTGAAAACCCAGAAGAAACGAAAGAATGGTATTCCAAAAACCTGGGTCTCGAGGTAAACCAATGGGGTTCAAGCTTTGAATTCAGAAATGCAAACCGGCCAGACGAGATCAATTACCTGCAGTGGAGCCCGTTCAAGCAGGGTAGTGATTATTTTTCACCTTCAAAAAAGGAGTTTATGATAAACTACCGGGTTCAAAACATTGAAGGGCTTGTTCGCAAACTCAAAGGCAATGGTGTCACGGTTCTTGACAGCATAGAAACCTACGATTACGGTAAGTTTGTTCACATAATGGATGCAGATGGTAACAAGATAGAACTCTGGGAGCCTGTTGACAGCGTGTTTACCGAAATGGGAGGGAAGACAACAAAGTAGCACATTAAAACTGTCAGAAAAAGAAAAAACGGCAGCATATCCATTGCTGTAAGGCATAAGAGCTTGTGGCCTGTTTTGATCCGTAATAGAATGTCTGTTGTTATGAGCAGAAAACGATGACTTAATACATGCTTTATATGAAACGTATTTTGATAGTTGTATTTGTGATCCTTAGCCTTAGTGGTTATTCACAAAAGAAAATAATTGAACTAAGCTGGGTGCCCGTTGACATCCAGATGAATGGCTTCTATATTTCAGATGTTATTGATGCCCGGGAGAATCAGGATAATATCGGATTCATTCAAACCGGAACAGACAACAAAACTGTGGCCGTTGATTTGAAAAATGGCCTTGAGAGCTCTGTTTACAACTACATGAAAGCTTCTTATCAGTTTGATACAAGCCAGACTCCGATTGTTATTAAAGTTGTGCATTTAAGGATATCAGAACGCTCATCCTTCTCATCAGAAAGGGGCAGAGCGGAAATCAAACTTGAATTCTATAAAGTAAACAATGATAAATATGCTAAGGTATTTGAATATGAAACCTTTGTTGAAAAACAAGCTTCAGATGTTACAAAAGGGCATGAAGAACGCATTAGGTCAGTGATCAACACATGCATCAAAAACTTTAATAAGTCCGATTGGAAATCAAAAAAACCGGAATACCAGGCACCAGTAATGGAGGATCCGGAAACGAAACGCTCTTCTGAAACTGGTTTGTCCTATGATGATAAAGAAGCATCAGAATGGGTTAGTTTGCTCAGGCTTAATAAAAGCTTTGGCTTAAATGCATCCGGATGGGGCTTTTCTTATTATGGCTATTCAACCAACACAACCCGTAAATGGTTTTTCCCATTTGTGATTTCATTTGACTGGTTTACCATTGATGCTGATTATTTTGAGCAGTTTAATTATTATCAGGCCAGCTTAAATTACTCAAAATACGGCATTAGCATATTCAGAAAGCTAAGTGACAGATTTTATGCCAATGCAACATTCGTCATTCCGTTGGGAAGCGAAACGCTGACAAATTTTAGCGGACGGGAATCAAAGTATTTTTTGATTGGGTTTGCCCCGTCACAGGGAATCAGTTTTATACCTGTTTCAGAGTATGGCCTTACCTTTTCAGTCGAAGTATTTGAGCACTTTATGACATCTCAGGTATATGCCACCGATTTTGGAGTTAATGTTAAAGTGGGATTTAAGTTTTAACGACCATCAAAATCGATTTAATCCCTGCCTGTACTGGTTTTACAAATTTTCCGGTAATTTGATGGGTGAAATCCTGAAAGTCAGGCTTTACTCACGAGCAAATTGCTTTCATTGCTGCAATTTCGGGATGGCATTTATTTGCCCTTTTACGATTCGCTATATACGACAGGTATAAAAACACCGTAGAAACTATTGCGCCTGGGCGCGGAAGCAGACCTTCCGTAGCCAGGGGACATCACAGCAGCCCCGACAAATTCAATTTTACCACCTTTCACTTTGAAAACCCTGTCAAAATCTGTATTTTTAGCTGCTGAATGCTGTGGTGCGGTTTTAGTGCCCACGTTTGCATCCACTGAATCATTTCAATTGACATAAACCAATTTATCCGGATGACAAGGAAAGGCAGATCTCAATTATTCATATTTTTATTATGCGTTGGCGCGATCGTAGCCTTTCATGCGTTTGGTTACATCGGACATTACGGTTACGATGATTTGCATTATGCAGAGCTGGCCAACGATTTTAGAAATGGCAAGATTGATTACAATGATCATTTTTCCTTTCGCACACCCGTCATCGCATTAACCGCACTCTCGTATTCGCTCTTTGGTATCTCAGATTTTGCCTCCGCACTGCCTGCAATGCTTATTTCGGTAATGATTCTTTTTCTGGTTTTCAGATTGCTGAAAAACAGGGACAACAAAACGCTGATAACAGGTCTGGCACTCACAACATTGTCGGGATGGTTTCTTTTTTACTCGGATAAATTAATGCCTGATGTTTATGTCGCTTTATCGGTTATTGCCGCTTTGTATGTGATTCATCAGTACCGGTTCAGAACAAAAAGCAGGCCTGTTGTTCTGTATTCGCTGGGCCTGAGTCTGGCGTTGTTGTTTGGGTTTATGTCAAAAGGGACAATAATCCTGATTCTGCCTCTTTTAGTGTATTATTTTATCGCAGATATGGTTCAGAAAAAGAACATATCGTTCTGGTTATTTAATATCCTTACCGGGCTGGCCGTAATCACGCTTTATTTTCTGGCTGTAAAGCTCATAACCGGGGATGTGTTTAAACGTTTTGAGGCAATTACAAGCAATAGCTATTTAAACCTTTGCAGTTACGATCAGCAATCATTTGCAATCTTGCTAAAACGCATCTCATACCAATTCTTTGAATTGATAATATATCAGGGAATGGCAACCGGATTTATTTTTGTCATCGCGTATTTCCTGCAGCGGAAAGCAGGGCGCTATTTTAAAATGGAGGATTCATTTTCTTTCTGGATGACTTCAGGTCTGATATTGTTGCTATCCTCAAACTTCATGTCAATATCATTCACATCATATTCCCCGATGTGTCTGGATCCAAGGCACTATCTGTTTATAATTCCTGTTGTCTCGATTCCGGCCTCAATGGTTATCAACGAGTACATTGAAACCAAAAAACACAAATTCCTGATTATTTCAATTGCTGGAATAATTGCAGTTCTTTCTGCCTTTCTGCCGGGTAAATATTTTCTGCAGCAATATACTCCCTTGTTTGCACTGCTGGTAGTTTATGCCTTTCTTAGAAAAAGCAGATTCAACCAACATTTGTTTGTGATTTTGCTGATGGTGATTTTGTCTGTCAGACCACTGGCAATGATAAAATACGCTCAGAAAGTTGATTACAGGAAACAAAAGGAGATTTTTACCAAAACGGTTCTCAATGCACAAGACAGTACCCTGGTGATCACCAATGATGTACAAAAACGCTGGGCCCGCTATTTTCAAAATTTCAAAAGCAATGAACCGGTACGCATCATCAACTACAACGATTTTGAATCCTATCCTGCTGATGACAGAAAAAAGCTGTTGTATTTAAGTTGGTACACACGGTATCTATCCAAAATGGCCATTCATGATCTGCCCTTGTATGCACAAAACATCCTCAATGGAATAAAACCGGTTTATGAGGACGAAAAGCTGAATCTGTTTGTTTATGACATGAGCGATTTTTCCGATGCATCCCAAAAAGGTGATGTGTTGGTTCATTCCGTAAATGATTTCGAGCAAGTTTATCCACACTGGAATCAGAATGACGGGCATCTTACGCGTGATGTGGTTTATAAGGGCGATGCTGGCATCAGGGTAAAAAGATATTCCGCAACCTTTGTGTTCCCTGTTGATTCCTTGCCAATCAAAGAGGTAAGCCAATTCATGATTAGCTGTCAGGTATATTGCAATTTTAAAGATAAAACCAGTGCTGAGATTGTCATATCCATCGAAAATCCTGATGGCAACTATAAATGGGAGGCTATCGGGATAAACAAATACCTGAAAGCATACTCAAACTGGTGGCCTGTGGAACACAAATTAATCGTAAATTCGGAAGAACTCAAGGAAAATTCCACGCTTAAAATATACGTCTGGAATAAAGATAAACAAGAGGCGTATATTGATGATTTTGACGTGAAAATATTCGGGCGGACGGATTAATTACAGATAATGTAATTTGCTCTATCGGGATTTTTCTCTACTTTCACGGCATGCAGGAACGCGAACAGATCGAAAAGTTGAATGCCTTTGCTACCGCATCAGGCAGAACATTTGACAGCGAAGTAACGGAATACCCCAAATCCGGAATCAACACCTTTCAAAAGTACCGTGCCTGGGCATACGTCCAGGAAAAGGAGAGGGGCGGGAGCGTTTTTGCCTGCTTCAGTGATCCATATGCCCGTTTTGGTCAGTCTACCATTTACAGTGGTGCTTTTGTTCCCTTGCCAGCGGATATACAGTCAGAACTTCTTCTGCGAAAAAAGGATGTGATTGACAATATAAATCCCTTTTCAAAAACCAGAGCCAATGCATTAGGCAATCGCATTTTTGATTCCAGGGTTGTCATCAGCGGGAAAATGGGACCTGCAGAAAAACAACTGCTTTCCTCATCCATGTTGCAACGTCAAATCATTGACAGCCTGTCGGATGCCCCGAATTTGCTGGTATACATTAACTCAATCCATCCCGGATTTGTTCCCTGGTTTGATGACATGGCATGTTTGGGCATTGTTTATCCCCGGGGCTGGCAACTTGAGGAGGCATTTGTTGAACGTCTGCTTTTCAGGGCAGAAAAAATCCGGGAATGCCTTCCAACAGATCACTAAACGCAAAAAAAGGCTTGCCTTCTGCTGAGAGATGACAAGCCTTCCTATATTGGTAGAATGGTTTACACCATCTTTTCAACAGACCAGACAAATGCTCTGATGCCAACTTCTTCGTTTATGGCATCTATTTTTTTCACCGCTTCAAGCAATTCATCCACTTTTTCATCTTCCACAACGGTCATAATGGCGTTGTTTTGTTCCGGCCAGGTGTGCGTGCCCATGTGGGGATCGCCATCCTTACTGCCACGTCCGTATATGCTGTCCCATTGCGTATAACCACGGATTTTGAGGTAATCCAGCATGTATTCGACTTTCTCGGAGTGTGCCTGGTTAAATATGATTAAAACAGATTTCATGTCATTCTTAGTTTTAGTGTAACAACGCAGTTATATTAATCCAGAAATTCATAATTCTTTCTGAGTTTAGCTTTCTTGTTTCGTTCACCACTGCGGGTAAAGAGCATGTAAACGACAGGAACAATTACCATTGTGATAATGGTAGATGCCACAAGACCTCCAATCACAGAAATACCCATGGGGCTCCATATTTCAGAGCCTTCACCGGTGCTCAGGGCCAGTGGTAACATACCCAGAATGGTGGTTATGGCTGTCATCAGTACAGGACGCAATCTTGAGCGACCGGATAACACAATGGCCTCGGACAGCGGATGTCCTCTGTCTCTCATCAGGTTGATGTAATCCACCAGAACAATGGCGTTTTTCACAACAATACCTACCAGCATAACAGCACCCAGGGCTGCAATGATACTCAGAGGTTTACCTGTAATTAACAGAGCCAGAATCACCCCGGTAAATGCAAACGGAATGGAAAACATGATGATAAACGGCATTTTCAGGGATTCAAATTGGGAGGCCATCACAATGTAAACCAGCACCAGACTGAGAATGAGCAAAAATGCCAGATCCTGGAATCCTTCCTGCTGATCTTCATAAGCCCCACCGACTTCTACCATAAAACCGGAAGGTTTGTCGACATTGTCAACTGCAGCCTGCATTTCTGCTGCCAGCTCACCCATGCTCGTTTTGTATGGTGTTGCTGAAACGGTAACAATCCGTTCACGCCGTTGCCTTTCAATGTTTGGTGGTGTGTAGTATTCTTTAACTTCACCCAGTTCTCCAAGGCGAACAAATGTTCCCATGGGGGTTTTTATGGATATGTTTTCAATATCGGTGATGCTGTTTCTGTGTTCCTTTTTCAGACGAAGGACAACATCGTATTCGTCACCTTCTTCACGGTATTTGGATGCCATCATCCCTTCAATACGATTGTACAGGGCCGATGATACCATGGCTGTATTCAGGCCGTTGGCGGCGAGTTTGTCGCGGTCAAGGTCAACCTGTAATTCGGGTTTTTCATCTTCACGGCTAATGGTGACCTGCCGTGCACCCGGAATGTTTTTAACGCTGTCGGCGAGTTGATTGGCCAGTCGGGTGGATTTTTCCAGGTTGTAACCGTAGATTTCAATGTCTACCTTATTTCCTGCCATGCCGCCCATGAAACTACCACCGGTGTTGACGTTGTATTTCATGATTTCAGGAAATACTTTTAATTCATTACGCATGGATTCCATGATTTCCCACACGTTTTTTTCGCGTTTGTCAGCATCGCTGATGCGAATTGTGAAATTAATGATATTGGAACCGGTTGCCTGGAACATGGACCTGAAACTTCCTTCGTCATCTGCTCCTGCTGATGTGGATACCAATTCGACTTCCGGAAACTTGTTAAAGAGAATACTGTCAATTTTGCGGGCAACTTTCACGGATTCATCTACCCTTACACCCGATTGCAATTCAACTGAAATGTCAAAACGTCCTTCATCGGTTTGAGGCATGAATTCTGTTCCAAGACGGGGGGCCAGCATCACCGTAACCACAATAACACCAAGGGCAGAAAATATAATAAGCCGTTTATGTGACAGACTCCATTTCAGCATGCCTGCATACCAATTGTCCAGCCTGTCCAGCATGGGGCGAATGGTGCGGTCGTAACTCAGGGGTCCTGGCTTCTTTTTACGTTTTCTGAGTCTCAGCATTTTTGAGCTCAGCATAGGTGTAAGCGTTATCGCTGCCAGGGTAGAAGTGGTGACCGTTATGGTAACAATCCAGCCCAGTTGACGGAACATGATACCAGTCATTCCACCCACCATTGTCATGGGAAGGAATACAGCCACTACGGTAAGTGTTGTAACAATTACCGCCAGCCATACTTCATTGGTGGCATAAATAGCTGCTTCCCTGGGGCTGCTGCCGCGCTCGATATGCTTACTGATGTTCTCAAGCACAACAATCGCATCATCCACAACCATACCAATAGCAATTGCCAGAGCCGAGAGTGAGATGATATTTATGGAATTGCCGGTAAACCGGAGGTAAATAAATGATACAATCAGCGAAATCGGGATGGTTAAGACCACAATGAAGGTAGCCCGCCATCGACCCAGGAAGAATAATACCACAAGAACAACGAAAAACATGGCGAAAAGCAGGGTCTGGGTAAGGTTGTTGATGGAGTCTTTAATGAAATCACTGGAGTCAAAAATTGTTTGAACTTTAACATCGGGTGGCAGGTTTTTCTTCAGGCTTTTCATTTTTTCGTTTACCTGCTTGGCAATATTTACCGTGTTTGCCCCCGACTGCTTCATTACCATCATGCGTACCCCTTTTTGGCCATTGATTTTTTCATCCATGGTCATCTCGCGGATGGAATCTCTGACGGTGGCAACATCTTTGAGGTAAATAGCTTTGCCCTGTTGATTTGCAATGACAATGTTTTCGATGTAATCGCTGGACTCAAATTCCCCTTCAACACGAAGGGGGTAGTCCATCTTTCCCATTTCAACATTACCTGTAGGCATGTTCATGTTTTCGGCTGCCAGGATGTTTCCGATTTGTTCTATGGTAAGGTTGTACGCTTCCAGGCGACGTGGGTTGAATTCCACGGCTATTTCACGTGTGGGTGCGGCTACCACACTAACTGAACCAATGCCATCAACCCGGTTTAGCGGGTTGACAAACACCTCTTCAAGCAGTTTCTCAAGCCCTTCAAAGTTTTCATCAGCAGTGATGGCAAACATTTGTATTGGCATCATGCTGGAGTTGAACTTGAATATCTGGGGGTCTTCTGCTGCATCCGGCAATTCATCTTCAACAAAAGCCAACCCGTCACGAATGTTGTTTGCTGCTTCGGTCAGATCGGTTTCGTACTCAAATTCCAGTGTAACGATGGAAAGGTTATCCCTGGAAACTGAAGATATTTCTTTCAGGTCATCAACGGTATTAAGCGCATCCTCAATGGGTTCGCTGATGTTTGTTTCAATGTCTTTTGCACTGGCTCCGGGGTAGGTTGTAAATACAGTGATGGCAGGTATTTCAACTTCCGGATACAGATCAACCGGCAATTTATACACGGAATATATCCCCAGCACAATAATGGCAACAAAGATCATTATTGTGGTGATGGGTTTTTTAACTGCACTACTGAAAATGCTCATGGTTTACAATTTTGATTGTGATTGCTGTAATTACTTTCTCTCTGTTACTTCAATGCTGTCCCCCTGTTTCAATACTGCCTGACCTGCGATGATGAGGTTCATGCCGGGTTTCAACTCATCCGAAATGATTTCTACCTTTTCATTGGCCCGATCGCCCAGTTTTACGCGTACTTTACGAGCTTTGCCATCATTGGCAATAAACACATAGCGGTTGTTTGTGCCTTCCTGCTTTATAACAGCAATGGAAGGAACCATTAAGGTTGATTCATCCTGTGTTTTAATCTGCAGGGTGACAAACATGCCGGGCCGGAGTTTTTTATCGGGGTTGTCAATCTTTATTTCCGTTTGAAATGTGCGTGTTGCCGGATCAATGGTAGGGTGTACACGGAAAACCTCTCCTGTAAATTGCATTTTTGGATAGATGTCAGAATGTATGTCTGTTTTCATCCCGTTACGGATGTAAGGAAAGTGCCTTTCTGAAATGCTTGCTTTGGCTTTCAGAGGTGATATTTGCATCAATGTTAGAACAGCAGCTTTTCCGGCCTGCGTGTTTGGTGCGGCTGAATACATTTCTCCGTCTTCGTAGTATTTTGCGGTAACTACTCCGTTAAACGGGGCTTCCAAAGATGTGTTTTCCTGTAAAAATTCCAGGTTTGCCTGTGCAAGATCATACTGCGTTTTGGCCTGATCGTATTGCTGCCTGGAGATGCTGTTGAGTTCCATAAGCGTATCCATCCGCTGATAGTTGATGCGAGCATTTTCCAGTTGAATTAATGCCTGTGTCAGCTCGGTCTGATCCATCTGTACGAGTTTTTCTCCTTTTCTGACATGATCGCCCTCTTCAACGTAGATTTTTTTAATGCGTCCGGGTTTTGCCGGTGCAAAGTGCACAACTTCCCATGCTTCAAGATTTGCTGTATATGACAACTGACGCTCCACTGTGTCCCTGGAAAGCCTGGTTGTCTTTACGGGTTGAATACTATCTGCGTCCTGTTTGGTTTCGTCTTTGGCTTCTGGTTTGCAGGATGTGATTATGCCTCCGGCCAGAAATATCATCAAAAGTATGTTTGCTGTTTTCATCTTGTTTTCAGTTTTATAATTGATTGTATAATTTTTCAAGTTTCAGATTTGCCTGCATCAACTCCATGGCAGAGTTCAGGTAATTGCTTTGTGCCTCCAGGTAATTTGAGTTAGCCTGGGTGAGGTCAAGGCTGGATGATAATCCCTGTTTGTATTTGTTCTGAACGTTTTCCAATACGCGGGATGCTACATCCACATTGCTTTTTTGTGTCTGATAATTTTCATACGCATTGGTCAGTTCATAACGTAACTGGTTATTTTGCATGAGTAATTGCTCTTTTACCATGTTTTTTGAACGCCTGGCTTTGTCAAGCTCAATTCTGGCCTGCGACAGGTTGGCTTTCCGTATTCCACTGGAGAAAATGGGTATAGAAAGATTAAGCCCTGCTGCATTTCTGGGATTCAGGTCAAAACCACTGGTTAAAATCTTTTCCGTATAGGTGTAAAATCCGGTAAGGGTAGGACCGTATGCCCATTTTTGCATGTCAATTTGCTTCTCCTGAAGCTTTTCCTGCGTTTCCATCAGTTGATACTGTGGATTTTGTGATGGATTAAAGGATACGGATAATTTTGTACTGATTTCCAGGTTATTCATCAATGCATCCAGCGAATCCGTTAATTCAATTTCCTGATCATAATCAATTCCCATCTGAAAGTGCAACATGTGGTAAGTCAGCCGAACATTACGTTCCATGGCGTTTTTCTGATTTTCAAGCTTTGACTGAGTGATGCTGATCTGATCAACATCGATTTCTTCAGCCAAACCGGCTTTGTACATATTTTCAGTGTGAGTTTTGATTTCTTCAAGGTTATCGATGTTTTTATTTATTACATCAATAATCTTTTCCGTTACCAAAATCATGTAATAGGTGTTCTCTATACTCTCTTTGACATCCAGCTCTGTGAGTTTAACATTCTGTTGAGCCATGTCCTTTGCAATTTTTGCAGTTTTAAGCCCCACCCAGTATTGTCCGCCAAATATCAGTTGGGAAACCTGCAACTGAGCACTGGACTGATCCGTCATTTTAATGGTGGTTGGCCCTGTATTGGTCATGGAATTAAGAATCGTGAGTATTTGATAGTCTCCTGCATCCAAAACATCATAGTTAATATCCGGTGGTTCGCTATCTGAACTGCTGCCAAATTCCAGCTCTGCCTCATAGTTGAAATTGGTCATATAATCAAGTTTGCCGTCTATTTGTGGCAAGCCCTGGCCCCGCGCTGCTTTGTATTGCTCTTCTGCCAGCAGCACATCCTCTTTTGCGTTTTGCAGCTCTCTGTTGTGCTCAATGGCAAATTTCTGTGCTTCAGCTACAGAAAAGCGCATAACAGAATCTTCCTGAGCTATAGCCGGAAGCATCCAAAAGCTTGCAAAACCAGCAATTATGTACGTTTTGAAATTCATATAAGTTTTATTAGTTTAGAATTAATTAAACCAGATAATATTGAGATATCATTTGTTTTCAAAAAAATTCGCTTTCATTTTTTCGTAATTTTCAAGAAATAAATCGGTTATCAGAATTAAATCTTTGAAAAACTCCACGTTTTTTGAGTTGGTATCTGCCTTGAGTTCAATGATTTTTCTCATTGTTTCATTCTTTTCCAGCATGGCATTTTTCACCTTTTCAAAAAGATAAAATGGCTCCTGACGTTTGATTTGAAAGTACCGCTTCCTGTCGCCTGTATGGGTTTTGTATTCAACAATATCCTTTAGCTGAAGGACTTTAAGGCCAATGCTTGCGGAGCTTTTGCTGATTTGCAGTTCTTCAACAATTTCATCAAAAGTGAACTGTTCCTTGTCCATTACCATCAGTAAACCAAGGATTCTGCCAGCAACGGGTTGCATGCCTTCCTGTTCGTTACGGCGGCCGATGGCCTCTACCAGTTCTTTCTGCTTTTGAATTCGTTCTTCTGTTTTCATAACAGTATATTTAACGAAACAAAGGTAGGAAAGTATTGTTTAGTTCGGGAGTATTAAAACTAAATTAACTTTAAAAAATGTTAATACCCCAATGAAAGGGTGCGTTTGTACGGTATTCTGTATTAGCCCGTGTTAATTGCAATCCGGCGGCTGGCAAGCTAAACGGGAGCTTTCAGGTGTAATAAAAGCAAAGGGCATCCCTTTGTAGCATGCCCTTTGGTAATGAAATATATTTCTCTTTGTAGTTTAACCTCCCGTTGTTCTGAAAGATGAGCCTTGTATGGTTAAATCATATGGCGTTACGCTAAGCACAGGAATGGGAGAATTGTTCACCATCTGGTGGGCATACGAACCCATCAGAAGGTTGGTCAGCGATTTGGTTTGTTCGGTCATAATGGCAATCAAATCGGCTTCCACTGTCTTGGCGTATTCGATCGTAATATCGGTAATGTTATAGCCCACAATGAGACTGCGCTCGTATTTAATATTGCGTTCATCAAAGTACCTGGCTACCTGAGATGCATACATTTTGAGTGTGTTGTGAATGCCCTCGCTTGTGGATGTGGTAACTTTGAGGATATGAACCTTTGAACCAAATTTTTTTGCTATGCTGGCAACAATTGACACCTTTTCACGGGTTTCGCGGGTAACATCAATGGGCATGACAATGGTTTTGGGTGGATTGGCCATTTTGCTCTGTCCGATTGAAAATACCGGGCGGATGGTGCCTTCAATAATACGATAGGTGTTGCTTCCGATGAACCGCTCACTCCAGCCTGATTCTCCGTGTGTGGAGCAAAATACAGCAGAGTCTTCAAAGGCTTCTGCCTGCTCGGCTACCTCCTCAAAAATGCGGCCTTCCTTGACAATGAAATCAATATTCCCTTTGTCATGAAGTTTGTTTTTGTATTCGTTGGCAATGTCATTCAGTTTATATTCGGATTCTTGCTTTAGTTTGGCTTCTGTCATGCCAAAGCGGGAATCGTTGGCATTTACCACATGAACAAGTTGAATGTCAGACTTGTATTTGTTGCCAAAGGTGATGGCCATCTCCAGTGCGCTTTTTGATAAATCGGAAAAATCAAGTGGTACAATTAATTTTTTCATAGTTGGATTCAAATATTTTGGTTAATATTAAGCTTAAAAATAGTAAAATTCTTCCATCTTTAATACGCTTTAAATGGAAAATTGTTCAAATATGGTTGTTTTTCATGCCCTTGGATTGATGTCCGGAACCTCCCTCGACGGACTCGATGTAGCTTATTGCAGATTCAGTTTGCAAGCAGACAGCATCTGGAATTTTCAGATTATTGAAGCAGAAACCGTTTCGTATCCTGATGGCATGAAACAAGCCTTGCAGCAGGCTATGTCCTACAATAAACCACAGCTCCGAAAACTCAGTGAATCCTATGCACAGTGGATGGGAGAGAAGCTTATATCTTTCATAGAAAGCTACAATATTTCAAATGTGGATTTTATAGCTTCCCACGGCCATACCGTGTTTCATCAGCCTGAAAATGGCATAACGGTACAAATCGGCGACGGTCAGCAACTGGCTGATACCACGGGCTTGCCTGTTATCAGCAACTTCCGGATGCAGGATGTGGTATATGGCGGTCAGGGAGCCCCGCTGGTACCCATTGGCGACAAGCACCTGTTTGCAGATTATGATCAGTGCCTGAACATTGGCGGATTTTCAAATATTTCAATGGAAATGCGCGGAGAGCGTGTGGCCTGGGATATCTGCCCGGTAAATACCGTGGGAAATGATCTGGCCAACAGAATCGGTCTTGAGTACGATGAAAATGGCAAAACCGCCCGGCAGGGAGCTGTTATACCTGATCTGCTTGATGCATTAAATGCTTTGCCGTTTTACCGTGAAAAACCACCGAAATCCCTCGGACGCGAGTGGGTATCGGCCTTTATTGAGCCTGTACTGGCTCCTTACCTTGAGATAAATTCGCTGCGGAATGTGATTCGCACCTGGTATGAACATGCCGCCATCCAAATTGCCGCTCAGTTGCAGGGAAATGTGTTGGTGACCGGCGGGGGAGCAAAAAACGCCTTTTTGATGCAACGCATCCGGAATTTATCCCATGCAGACATTAGCATACCGGAAGATACCCTGGTGGATTATAAAGAAGCCCTGATTTTTGCTTTTATGGGCGTGTTGCGTTGCCGTGAGGAAATCAATGTGCTGGCTTCGGTCACAGGAGCCGGTAGTGATCACAGCAGCGGAGATATAGTCTTGCCAGTACGCGAGTGAGTCTTTGTAAAAAGCGCATTTTGGGCACAGGTGCCTGTATTACACTTTTTGTACCTTTGCTGCATGAACAAAGCGGAAAAGCGATTCATACAACAGTTTTATGCCCGTGCTGGTGCCTGCATCCGGGAACATAAGATGATTGCAGAAGGTGACCGTATACTCATTGGGGTTTCCGGAGGAAAAGACAGCCTGGCATTATTAAAAACTCTGGCCGGGAGACGCCGGTTTTCGGATGTCGGTTACAGCCTCGAAGCTGTGTTTATTGATATCAGAGAGATACCCTATAAGACCGATTTAAGCTGGCTGCAGAGTTTTTGCAATGAATTAAACGTTCCCCTGCATGTGAAAGCCATTTCTGTAAATTTCTCAAAAACAGATAAACAATCAACCTGTTTTTACTGCTCATGGCATCGACGCAAAGCTTTGTTTGAGCTTGGCAAAACCATGGACATTACAAAAATTGCGCTTGGTCATCACCGGGATGATGCCCTAGAAACCCTCATGCTTAATATGCTGTCTCACGGAACGATGTCATCAATGCCGGGACGGTTGCCGATGTTTGGTGGGCGTGTTGAGCTGATACGACCCCTGTTGTACCATACCGATGAGCAAAGCCGCGAATTTGCCCGTTTGATGGAATTTCCCCTTAGCAATGAACCATGTCCATATGAGGATAAAACCCGGCGGATAGAAATCCGAAAATTGCTGCAGGATATGGAGCAGCGCTTCCCTGCGGCCAACAAAAACCTGTTTAAAGCTATGGGGGCTATTTACCTGGATTACCTGCCGGCTGTAAATAAAGAAGCAGCCGTTATCCGGGATAAGCGAATCACCGAAAAATAAAGAGGAGCCCGAGAGTTTTATTATTCCGAAATGCAAAAACAATGTATATTGATAAAAAATGTATATTTATACTGCTAATGTATTTATTAGAGTAAATTAATTATATGTAATGATATAAGATAGGTTTAATTGTAAAAATCATTTAATATATATTATCTTATGTTAAATTATAAGGTATTGATAACCAAATTTAAAATCGTACATAACGGTTAAGAACGGTTATTAACCGTTAGTAACGATTAACATTTAAAATAATATTGTTATATTTGAATCGTAAAAAAACACTTTTAAATCATGAAACGAATATGCCCAGTATGCGGTAATCCTGTCCATGGTCGAAGAGATAAAATTTTTTGCACTGTAAAATGTAAATCTGAATACCATAGAATGGTACATGAAGAAGCAGATTCTGTCAGTAAAAAAACTGATAAAATATTGCACAGAAATTACATTATTCTTTTTGAGGAGATGAAGGGGTATAAAAAGCAGGCAAAAGTTCCACGCATTAACTTAGACAGGAAAAATTTTAATTACAATTATTATACGGGCACCTATATCAACAGTAGGGGGAAAACGTATTATTATGTTTATGATTATGGTTGGATGCCTTTTTCCGACCAGGAAATTCTAATTATTAAGCGGTCATAAAAATTGAATGTCCAGTAAATACCTGGTAAGTGAATTTTTTCGGTAACCGGAACATGATATCCTGGGTGCTTTATTAACGCAGCCCGGTGTAGCCGTATATCCTGCTGTGCTGCATTGTTATTTTTTTGCGCTGCGGGCAGAGTGACAGGGAAACTCCTGCCCGCAGCATGGAAAAAAAACAATGCAGCACAGTAGATAGCAGGCGGAGCCGGAGAACATGTTTCTCAGTGAGAATATTTTTTTCGCTGCCCAAAATAACAAACCATTTATTCATCCGGTCATTTTCCGTTATATTTGTCAACATAGAAATACAAAATGTTGACAAAAATTATGGCGGAAATGGATGCAAAGAAGATACAGAAAATTGCTGATGAGTTAAATTTGAATTTCAGGCAGGTAGATGCATGTGCAGAATTGCTGGAGGGAGGAGCTACCATTCCGTTTATAAGCAGGTACCGGAAAGAACGAACCGGCAGCATGGATGAGGTACAGATAGCAGAGCTCAAGCGCTTAATGGATTATTCAGATGAGCTGGAAAAGAGGAGGGATAGCATCCTGAAATCGCTTAAAGAACGTGAATTGCTTGATGAAGAACTGGCATCCAGGCTTGCTGCATGTGACAGCCTGACTGAACTTGAAGATATCTATCTGCCTTATAAACCTAAAAAACGCACACGCGCCACCATGGCCAGAGAAAAAGGTCTTGAACCACTGGCTAAAATTATAATGGCACAACGTGAGTCTGAACCAGAAATAAGAGCACTGGATTTTGTTCAGGGAGAGGTGGAGTCACCTGAAGATGCCTTGCAGGGAGCGCGTGATATAATTGCCGAGTGGGTGAGTGAAAATCAGCGTACGCGTAGTAACCTGCGCCGTAAGTTCATGAAAGAGGCACTGATTATCTCAAAAAAAGTTAAGAAGAAGGTTGAGGAGAATCCTGAAGAAGCAGCCAAATACCAGGATTATTTTGATTTTGCCGAACCCGTAAAACGCTGTCCTGCTCATCGTATGCTGGCAATGCGCAGGGGAGAAACAGAGGGGTTTTTAAAACTGCATGTGAAACCTGAAGAGGATGAAACGGCCCTCAGGGTGTTGCAGCGTCAATACGTTAATGGCAATAACGCTTCAGCAAATCATGTTGAATCCGCTCTGGAAGACAGTTACAAACGCTTGCTGCAACCGGCAATAGAAACGGAAATGAAAACCCTGTTTAAAGAGAAGGCTGATGAAGAATCCATCGCAGTCTTTGCTGAAAATCTGCGGCAGTTGCTGATGGCGCCACCGCTGGGAAAGAAAGCCGTTCTTGCTCTTGACCCTGGATACCGTACCGGTTGTAAGCTGGTTTGTCTTAATGAACAGGGCGATTTGCTTCACAATGAAACCATTTACCCGCATCCCCCACGAAGCGAACGCAAACAAGCCAAAAAGAAAGTGTCCAGCCTGGTTGAAATGTTTAAAATTGACGCCATTGCTGTTGGTAATGGTACAGCCAGCCGCGAAACCGAATCCTTTGTTAAGGGTATACAGTACAAGCGAGACGTGTCTGTGTTTATGGTGAGTGAGGATGGCGCTTCGGTTTATTCTGCATCGCCTACAGCACGCGAAGAGTTCCCTCAGTACGACGTTACCGTCCGTGGTGCAGTGAGCATTGGCCGTCGGTTGATTGATCCGCTTGCCGAACTCGTGAAAATTGATCCGAAATCCATCGGTGTGGGGCAGTATCAGCATGATGTAGACCAAAAAATGCTTCAAAAAAGCCTTGACAGGGTGGTGGAATCTTGTGTGAATGCTGTCGGTGTGGATTTGAATACCGCCAGCCGGCACTTGTTAACGCATGTTTCCGGACTTGGGCCAAAACTTGCACAGAATATTGTTGACTACCGCAGCGAAAACGGCCGGTTTTCAAGTCGCCGTGAACTGAAAAAGGTGAAGCTGATGGGAGAGAAGGCCTATCAGCAGGCTGCAGGTTTTTTACGGGTGAAAGATTCCAAACAGCCCCTTGATGATTCTGCTGTGCATCCTGAATCATACCATGTCGTTGAACAAATGGCTAAAGACCTTGATGTGTCTCTGGATGAGCTGATTGGTAACAAAAAGCTGATAGACAGCATCCTGCTTAAAAAGTATGTGCAGGGTGAAACCGGCCTGCCCAGCCTGAAGGATATTGTTGAGGAGCTTGCAAAGCCCGGCCTGGATCCGCGACCACCCATAAAAGTGTTTACCTTTGCCGAAGCCGTGCGTAAAATCGATGATCTGGAAACGGGTATGAAATTGCCTGGTATTGTTACCAACGTAACGCGCTTTGGTGCTTTTGTGGATATTGGTATTAAGCAAAACGGACTGATCCACATCTCCAATCTGGCGGATCGCTTTGTTTCTAACCCGGCAGATATCGTAAGCCTTCATCAGCATGTTATTGTGGAAGTGCTGAGTGTGGATACCGAACGTGAACGCATACAACTTAAATTACTAAAAGGCGATGCAGAAGTGTCGTCATAAAGCATAGATTGATTATGAAAAAAATTCTCGTTACCGGAGCCAACGGACAGTTGGGACAAAGTTTACAGGATATCAGCGATAATTACCCGGAGTTTGATTTCCGTTTTACGGATGTGCATGAGCTTGATTTGCTTGATGTGAATGCTGTTAAGTCATATGTGGCAGATTTTAAACCCAGTGTTATTGTCAATTGTGCCGCCTATACAGCCGTTGATGCTGCTGAGAAGGATGATGAAAATGCACTGATCCTGAATGCCGGAGTGCCGGTGTTATTGGGGAAAACAGCGGTAGAAAATGGCATAAAAATCATACATATCAGTACGGACTACGTGTTCGATGGTAGCGGAAATATACCGTATCGCGAAACTGACATTGCAAGTCCGGTTACAGTGTACGGCCGGACAAAGCTAGAGGGAGAAGACCGTTTGTCAGAAGTTTTACCTGATGCGCTGATTTTGCGTACCTCGTGGTTGTATTCGCCTTATGGTAAGAATTTTCTGAAAACCATGTTGCACCTCGGCAGTCAGAAAGAACAACTGAACGTCGTGCATGATCAGATTGGATCCCCCACATGGGCGGGCGATCTGGCCGCAGGAATTATGCATGTTTTGTTGCAATGGAAAAATGGATGCGACTGGAAAGGCGGCTTGTATCATTTTTCAAATCAGGGAGTTTGCTCGTGGTATGATTTTGCCTGGCAGATTATGCAGGAAAACAGTCTGGATTGTGATGTGAGACCAGTTACAAGCGATCAATTTCCAACTGAAGCTAAACGTCCGGCTTATTCTGTGATGAGTAAAGCAAAATTTGAGAATGCATTTGATTATAAAATACCACACTGGCAGGAAGGCCTGTTGGCCTGCTTGTTCGAGATGTAGCCTTATGTCTTGATTATTAGCTTTTTGTTGATAAAAATACTTGCAATTTCTAAACAAATGGCATATATTAAGGGTTAATTGAAACCATTAACCTAAGAAGCAAATTATGATGAAAACGAAACAGGTTTTATTGATATCACTGGCTTTATTTATGCCTTGTGTGCTTTCTGCTCAGCAAGAAAAAGCTCAGCGAATCATTGATGAATTGATTAACACCTATGAAAAACAACATGTTGGTGTTAAGGACATGAAAACAGTTCAGGATAATGCTGTTATTTATGAAAAATGGGTAAAGAAAGATGGTGAAACCATTTATAAATGGCGAAAAGAAGAAGAGATTGACGGACAGAGGGTTGTTTCCCTTTTTGATGGTGAAACCTATTACACCATAAATCCATTAACCGGTGCAGTGGAAGAAAAGGATGACAGAAACATCAATCCCCTGCATTTTTATGAATATTTGAAAACAATTGGCTATACATATGCAGGTAAGACTGATGTGGATGGCAAATCATGTCATGTGATAAAGGCCGAAGATGTGCCTCTGGATAAGCTCGCACAAATGACAGCACCTGAGTCGGCAAAAAAACAATCACAGCAACAATCCGGTGAGCAGGAAATACTTATGGATATGCAGATTTTTGTTGATGGTAATGACTGGGTTGTTCCTAAAATTGTTACGGAAATTGATTACAGTGAAATGGGTGATGATATGTCCGAGATGGTAAGTAAGGTCCGTTCGGAAGTCAGGAATACGGATTTCCGTGAGGTAGAAGGTATGCTGATTGCACATAAAATTATTCAAACCACCCAAATGAAAATGACGCCTAAGGGACAACAGCAATCAGCTCAGATGAAAGAAGCCATGCAGTCAATGAAGGAAGAAATGGCTGATATGCCGCCAGAGCAAAAAGCCATGATGGAAAGCCGTATGAAAGCCCGAATGGGCAAAGGCATGCAAATGATGACGGGAGAAAAAACCGAAACCATCAAAGTGGTTGAGTCTGTAGAAGTCAATACCGGGCTGTCAGATGAGCTGTTTGACCCGGATAAATTGTAGTGACAATTGTAGGTTCTTTAGTTGATAGGATGAAACTCCAGACAAAAGACAAAACACAAATAGAAATTTGCCTTTATTGCAATTTGACGGATTATAGCCTATGTTGCTTATCCTGGTACTTTGTCATAAGAGGGTGATTCCTGAAGGCTTGCATTCTAATTCTAATGGAGATTATTGTATTTTTCTTTTTGAGAAATCTCTTGCAGCATGATGAATCGTCAAAATGTCAACTTGTTGCTTTGCTACAATTTTGCAAATGATTCTGTAATTGCCTAAAGCAATTTCTCTGATGTTGGGATTGTTTATCTCAGGAACAACTTTGCCGACCTTTGGTTGTGATTTTAAGCGTGTTGTTCTGTTTTTTTTATCTTTTAACTTGTAATCTGGCATAGCGCCGGGAGTCTTTTGATATATATTCCGCAATACCTTTCAAATCATTCCGAGCCTGGTGTGTCCAATTTATTCGAACCATTGCCTGATTTCTTTATCCATGTCCTCATCAGATATGGTGAGCCCATCAGAAGATTGATTTTCCCCATTTTCAATCTTCTCTAAAAGAATTAATCTGTCAATCAATTCATCTAAAGTGAAATGTTCCGGGAATTTATCGATTTGACTTCTTACCTTTGATTTTGTTAACATTTTTCTTGTGTTTATAACAAAAATAGCAAAAAAATAAGTTGTAGAAAAGTTTTTTTGGCTCTAAGTATTCTTAATTGATGCTTAGGTTTTACGTTGAAATTGCGAGTGTCGTGAGAAAATCTTTCAAAACTCCATCCCAAAAACATCCGAAAAATGCTTTTTAATGCTGGATTTTACATTATCCATGTCTTGTTTTTCACCTGAAATTTCCTCCATGGAACAAACCGCCTCATTGGTGAATCCACAAGGGTTAATCAGCTCAAAAAAGCTCATGTCTGTATTAACATTTAGAGCAAAGCCATGCATGGTGATGAAACGGCTGGCACGTACACCCACGGCTGCGATTTTGCGGGTTTTTCCATGTGCCTGCATGTCGGTCCACACGCCGGGGGCATTGACAAGTCTGGTGCCGGTGATTTTATAATCTGCCAAAACCCGGATGATCACCTCTTCAAGATGCCAGATGTAATCTTTCACATAAAATCCCTGCTTCTTCAGGTCGATCACAGGGTAAGCTACAATCTGTCCGGGTCCGTGGTACGTAATGTTGCCGCCGCGGTTGGTTTTGATGCACTGTATTCCGCGTTCAGCCATATCCTTGTCGCTGACAAGCAGGTTTTCCCTGCCGGCATTCAATCCCAGCGTAAATACATGCGGATGTTCACACAATATCAGACTGTCCTTAAAGCCCTGGTCTGTTCCTGTTTTGCGTTGCCTGATTCCGGCCTGAAACAAAACGTTTTGTTTCTCCCAGGCTGTTTGGAAATCATTCGTTCCCCAATCTTCAAATTTTCCTTCAATCATAACAGTATCTTTAAACTTGTTGGTCGGCATGGTATGAAGAGCGCACCAATGGAGCACTTTCAACCTGTTTAAATCCTTTTTGGAGTGCTGTGTGTTTCAGATTTTCAAATTCATCCGGTGTCAGGTACCTGTCAACCGGCAGGTGATGTACCGTGGGCTGCAGATACTGACCCAGCGTAAGGATCTCACAGCCTGTCGCCACCAAATCGTCCATGGCTTCGTGCAATTCTTCATCGGTTTCACCAAGCCCGGGCATCATACCAGACTTGCTGCGCACACCATTTTCGGACAAATAGCGTATTACCTCAAGGCTTGTCTCGTATTTTGCACGTGAGCGGACTTCAGGTGTCAGACGTTTAACCGTTTCCAGGTTATGACTGACAATTTCCGGGTCGGCTTTTATGATTTTGTCCAGCAATTCATGCTCACCGTCAAAATCCGGTATCAGGCATTCCATGGTGGTGTCCGGGTTGAGATCTCTGACTGCTGCAATGCATTTTGCCCAGTGTTCGGCACCTTTGTCCGGCAAATCATCCCGGTCTACCGATGTAATGACTGCATGCTTAAGTTTCATGAGTTTGATGGCCTCGGCCAGTTGCTGCGGTTCGTTGGGGTCGGGTGGGAGAGGTTTGCCTGTTTTTGTGTTGCAGAACTTACACGAGCGGGTACAGATTTCGCCCAGAATCATAAAGGTGGCGGTTCGGTTACCCCAGCACTCGCCAATATTCGGGCATTTGCCGCTCTCACAGATGGTATGAAGCTTGTGCTGATGAACTACCTCATTGACAAAGTGGTAACTTTCACCTTTCGGAAGTTTTATTTTAAGCCAGTCGGGTTTGCGTTTGTACATAATCAAATCTTTGATGCAAAGGTAATGAAACTTGATCTGCGGTTAAAATATTTTCGGCTTTGAATAACCTCCAGGAATTGCTCTGCAAAAGTACAGTGACACACTTTTCTGAACACTCCCTTTTTTTATTTGCTATTTACATTCGCCATTCATTTCTCCGTCTCTCACTCACACCCTCTCTCACTCATGCCCTCTCTCCGTCACTCTGTCACTCCGTCACTCCGTCTCTCCATCTCCACTTCATCATTCGACATTCATGATTCATCAGATTGTTGCACTTTT
>CAYQMB010000038.1:0-25371 GCA_964418565.1 uncultured Bacteroidales bacterium
ATACATTACTTTACAGGATGAAAGACTCATCATCAATACAATGACTAAAAGGAGTAGTAAGTTCTTGGTTTTCATGTCTATAAGTTTTAATGCAATATAAGCATTTTTCGATACAAAGTCAACTTTTAATAAAAAGCCGGCCTGTAAAAAACCTGAAGACGGATGATTGTTTGCCTGATAAAAAAAGCCCGGAATCTGAAAATTCCGGGCATAGCAATGAAATCAGGCCTGTATTACCATTTTTGTACTTTTTTGTGAACCAGGTGCTCGCTGCCCTGAACATTTAGGATGTACATGCCTGCTTTGATATCAGGCACTGAAAGATGTTTACTTAGGACAGGAGCAGTAAAAATAGTTTCCCGCTTGAGTATGCGTTTTCCTGACATGTCTGTTAGGGTGATTTGCACATTTCCTTCAGGCCAGTTTTTAAGTGTCATGTTAAATTGACTGTTAAAGGGATTTGGGTATATTTCTATTATGGGTTTGTTTTCTGCCAATTCACAGTTTGTGCTTGAATAAGCAATGATTTTGTGTGTGCCGTCAAAGTCTGTTTGACTTAAACGATAATAGGCCTTGCCATTTAATGCGCTTATTTGTTTTGTGTAGTTTTGTGTTTCCTGACTGTTTCCTGCGCCTTTTACTGTAGATATGAGCTCCCATGTTTCCCCATCTCTGCTCTTTTCCAGGCTGAAAAAATCGTTATTCGTTTCTGAAGCGGTTGTCCAGTTGAATAATATATTGTCTCCCTGGCAATCTGCAGAAAAGCCTGTAAGTTCCACAGGCAGGCTGAGGTCTGGATTTTTCGAACCAAACGTGATGGGAGAGTATGAAGGGAAAGGTACAGTTGTGGAAAGTTCTCCATCGTCAAAATAAATGCTGCCTGCAGGCAAGTCTGCGCCCATGTCTTCCCATTTTCCCGTGTTGGTATTGTAATGTGCGATGGTGAGGTTTTCAGCAACAAATTCCGCAGTCATTTCTCCGGTGGTTGCCCCAAAAGCATGCAGGTCGCTGTTGTTGTCAGTCCAGTGAATGGTAACCCCGGGGTAGGCGTTGTCTGAAGTGAGATTCCAGTATTCACGGTCTGACACATGATCAATGCTTGCATCCATGTTTTCGCCATGATACCACCAGTCGTATGGTGGGTTGTCGTAATGATATTCAGCTGAGATGGTGCTGCTGGCACAAGCTTCTGTTTCTACGGGTGCCCAGATAGCGCGGTTACTACCCCCGATGTTGGCTACGTCTCCGACAGGATAGGTAAATGCGCTTGATCCGGTGCGTTCAGTTTTACCATGAATGAAGCTGCTGGCATTTCCATTGTCTGAACTGGCACCATTGAGGAGTTTTACAATGTGTGCTCCCGCATTCGTGGAAACAATGCCCTGGTTCAGCGTCAGGTGACCGGCAATGTGCAGGTCTGAGTGCAGAACAATTTCGCTGAGGTTGTCTGTGGAGTTGTTGATTGTGAGATTGTTAAATGCGGCATTTGTTCCATTCGTATTCAGGTTTTGGGTGGTTGTTCCATTAAGTACAACAGTACTGGTTGCCGGATTTAAAACACCATCCACGCTTATGTCGCCGGATACTTGTATTGTATGTGCTCCGAGGTTTAAACTACCTGCCTGAATATCAAGATCACCCAGGATGTCAAAACTGTTCAGTATGTTTACAACAGTACTGCTTCCCTGTATCACCAAGTGGTTGACAGAGTTTCCGTTACTGTTGATGTTGACGTTAGAACCTTGCATGGCAATTGTTTCATCGCCATTTGCCATTGTGAGATTTCCCTGATTCAGGAAATCACCATAAACATTTAACGCCTGATCGTTATTAATGTCTAAGGATGCACCCGAAAGAATGGTCAGGTTATGCACATTGGCTGCGCCCATATGAATTTCCGGCATGTTGGTAGCATTTGAGGAAATAACAACATCATCTGAACTTGTAGGAACGCCATTGCACCAGTTAGTTGGATTGTGCCAGTTGTTATCTTCAATACCTGACCAGTTACCATCATATATGTAAACATAAACATCGTCCTGAACGGAACAGCCATTGATGGATGCTGTCATGGTGTATAAAGTGCCTGTAGATGGTGAAGCGTTTGGATTAGCTACTCCGGCATTGTCCAGACTTGCTGACGGACTCCATGAAAAACTCACCGAAGTGCCATCTGCGCTGCCATCAAGCTGAACACTTTCTGATGAACAGACCATCTGGTCTGCTCCGGCATCCACATTGGTCGGATAAGGGTTAACTGTAACGGTTGCAGCATTACTTGTGGTATTCAATCCTGAATTGCTGACGACACAACGATATTCGGTTGTGGCAGTGGGGGATGCCAGAAAAGTGTCACTGGTTTCTCCCGCAATGTCAGTCCAGCTTCCGTTGTACTCCTGCCATTGATAAGTACAGGCGCATGCACCACAATCGCTTGCAACGCTAAGGCTGGTGTTGTCCCCTTCGCAAATGGATGTGCTTGCCGGTTGACTGCTAATGGCAGGTGCTTCAGGAACAATGGACACTTCCAGATTAGCTGTTCCGCTGTTTGAATCGTAACCTTCCGTCATGATGTAATAGGTTCCGGCAGATAAGTTTTGCTCGATTTCACTTTGCAATCCGCATACATCATCGTTGGATTGTATTTGCGTCTGACCAGAGTCATAAAGCCTCAGGTATGTATCATAATCCGAATCAGAACAGGTGTTTATATTTACCCGGGCATCAGAGCTGAGGGTGAATGAATGAAAAACATCCGGCGAAGAGTTTTCGTCTGTGTTTGAAAAATACGATGTATTAAATGTTTCTGAAATCAAATCATTGCATGCCAGTAATCCAAGGTCGATGGGATCATTTATGTTGTCTCCTTCATCCGGTGTAAATGTGTAATCAAAGGATACATGAGCATGTCCCCCGTTTTCGTAAAATTCAATTACAAGATTGGTTGAACCGTCAAGGTAAACACTTCCGGAGGTGGTTGTACGATAGCTGTGATCCGACCAGTCAGAAATCAACCAGGTAGAACCGCCGTCAATGCTTAACCTGACACCATCGTCACCACCAAGGGTGAAAACGTAATTCCCGGCTGGAAAATCCCGATTCATTTTGTAACGAATGGAAAAATCATTAGATATATTATTGCATGGTATAGCTGTGATCAATCCCTGTATGTTTCCGGTGCTCATATCCCTGTTGAATACCTCGTTTTCGGAAACATATCCTAGGTATGTATCAAATGAGCCACTTCCATTGCTGGTGTATGCATAACCAATCCATGAGTCATTTCCATAGGATACTTCATCACCGTAAGGAGTGCATGAACCACATGTTGCCGTTACCGTCGTGCCATCTGTGTTAGGATACCAGTCATCTGCCAGAACAGTGCCATTATTATTAGTGATGTCGAAATAGCATTCACTGGCCCAGCTACCAGAGGTGTAGGTAACCTGTATGGATTGGCCAGTATTTGCTTCAAAAGAATAAGATGCAGGTCCGCTACCCGAACCTAGTGTGATGTCGTCCAAAACGAGGGTTCCATCCACATAAACATCCACAAAATTATTTCCGTGCCATCCGTCGCCGTATGAATCAAACAGACTGATGGTATGCGTGCAGCCAAAGCTATTGCCTGAAATGCTGAAGAAAAGAATGAAGCTCATCAGCAGGGGAGTAATTGCATTTTTCATACGCTGGCTTATTGATTTGATAAGCAATGTATTGTATATATTGTGCTGTCACAAGCAATGTTGATGAATGCCCCACATTAATTGATGAAGTCTCTATGTTTATTGATGAGATTGTTTGTTTTCAATGCTTTTATTAAACTCCGTATTAAAAAAAGCTGTTTAATTGCTTTTTGAATTATAAGGGATTTCTTAAATTCACATGCTCACTAACTGAAATGATTTATGAAAAAAGGATGTTTGATTCTCAGTATTATCATCATGGTAACAGGTATGCTGCATGCCCAGGATGAAGTGAAATACAAAACGTATGAACCCGGTTTTTATCACCAATTTATTCTTCGGGATGTCCGTGCTGTAAAAGCAGAGCAAGATGGAAATGAGCAAGAAAAGCACCTGATTCTCGATCAATCGGAAATGCGTATCCCCGGTTATCCGGCAGATTACACAAAGCTGTGGGCAATGCCAACGCTTTCTCAGGGCAACGCAGGTACCTGCTGGGCTTATGGGGGTACATCATTTGTTGAGTCTGAGCACAAGCGCCTTGGTGGTGATTCCCTCAAGCTGTCGGAAATGTATACAGTTTATTGGGAGTATGTGGAAAAAGCCCGCCGTTATGTAAAAACGCGCGGTGAATCGCGGTTTACTCAGGGGTCTCAGGCCAATGCCGTTACCCGGATGATAAAACTGCATGGTGCCGTACCGGAAACTGCTTATACCGGGCTTAAAAAAGAACGAAAATACCACTCACATGCCGATATGGTTAGTGAAATGAAAAGCTATTTGCAATCTGTGAAAGAAACCAACGCCTGGAATGAAGCTCGCGTGATTTCCACCATCAAATCCATCATGCATTACCATATGGGAGAACCTCCGGCTACTTTTGATTATAACAATAAAAAATACACACCGGAATCTTTTCGTGATGATGTGTTGCACTATAATCCTGATGAATATGTGGATCTGATGTCCACCATTGCTGTGCCTTTCGGGGAAAGAGGATTGTACGATGTGCCGGATAACTGGTGGCAATGCGATGAATACAAAAATGTAAAGCTTGATAATTACCTGGCAATACTCAATGAAGCACTCGAAAACGGTTATTCTGCAGCCATTGGCGGCGATGTGAGTGAAGCGGGATTTTCACGGGAAACCAATGCCGCCGTGATTCCCGATTTTGATATAGAATCAAATAATATAAACCAGGCGGCACGGGAGTTTCGCTTTGCCAATAATTCAACGTCTGACGATCACATCATGCACATCATCGGGTATCAAAAATTTAAAGGCGACTACTGGTATCTGGTTAAGGATTCAAGCTCCGGATCACGAAATGTGGGAGAGGAGTCTGATAAATTTGGCTACTATTTTATGCATGAGGATTATTTTCAACTGAAAATCCTGACATTTACTGTGCATAAAGATGTTTTAAGCCTGTAGCTCTAACATTTTACCACGGCCTACGCCTTTGTGAGGACGATAACCATTGTTCATATCTCGGATCTCATTTTTAAACGCTTCGCGCTGGGGGCGAATCAAGGCTTCTATACTTAGCTTTAATGCTTCTTACTATCTGTTTTCTTTGTTTGCCACTTCTGACAAAATTTTTGTGATTTGATTTTGTGTATAGTGTGGTTGTTTATCTTTTAAAGTTTTTGCATGAAAAATCAAAGTAGAGAAAACCATTTTGCACAATTTTACGGGAGATATCTTTGGTGTAAAACATAAAGAAGAGGGTGTGGTGAAGTTGATACGGTAGGCTCTATTTCAGTAGTGACTGATTGCATATTTATGTTGATTAAATGATGATTTATTCTGAGTAAAATGGTGCCGTCATAAAATTCTTTGTGATGATAATTATATTTATGTGGACATCAAAGGCTTAATATGTTGCATGAAATCTGGTATTTGGGACTCATTAAGTGCTTAGCTATGTGATTTCCTGTCCGATTTGAAATAGAGATTCATCCAACTCATGCAACATTAGCTTAAGTATGGCGTTATTAAAAGTGATAGACGGTTTTATTGTATAATTTTTGTAGAAATGTAAAATCATGAAAACCAACTTTTTTTCTTTCTGCCTTTTGTTTGTGTGCATGTCTCCTGGATTACCGGCTCAGGATACTTATCAGTCAGCACCTCTATTGCCTTTTGATCAATACGGAACTTGTGGAGACATGGTGCTCCAAACAGTTGATTTAAATACGGCCACCGCATCTGGCTTCGATGCTCCTGATTGTATGGAATCGGCCTCTGGTGAAACAAATGACATGTGGTATAAAATTGTTGTGCCAGATGGTGTCAGTGAGCTGAGTTGTCATCTGTTTAATTCTGATATCATTCCTTTTCCGGGTAGTCAGGAGCCTGCAGCCCCCGCTCTGGCAGTTTATGACGGAAACAGTACAAGTAATCTGCAGTTGCTTGAGTGTTTTAGTGCTGCTGCTGATGATACGCTGTCAAACGCAGAAATCCGATGGGCAGATGTATCTGGTATTAGCGGCGCTGATACACTTTACCTGCGTGTTTGGGACCAGAACAATACACCCCAGAAACTTTTTCTGGCCGTAAGTGAACGAATGGATTATCCGGAAAATTACTGCGAAACACCTGCTTCTCTTAATAATGGAATTTGTAATATATTGTCTGAAAGTACCGGCTTTGCAGCACCTGAAGATTGCGGATGGAATGTTACTGATAACCCCGCATTTTATCATTTTACAGTGACAGAGGCTATGCCACAGCCCGTCAGTATTGTGTTTTCAAATCTGACAGCTTATTCATTAGATGATACGGTTCAACATGATTTGCACATTGCTGTTTATTCCTGGAATGGTATGGATTGCACGAATCTGGGTGGCAGTCCGTATTCCGATCCTGCCAATACGTCCGGTTCTTACATGGGTTGTTTAGCGGAAAGCAATGATCCTGTTTTTACACAACACCTGTCCCCGGGACAATATATGCTTGTTGTCGATGGTTACAGCGGCATACATGGAAAATCAATGTATGTTGCTGATGCTAATGTAGGTACTGCCTCCATTGATGATGGAAACGCACCTTCAGCAAGTGTTTATCCCAATCCAACCACGGGCGAATTGTTTCTTCAGTCTGATCGATACACTCATTGCACTGTTTATAATCCTTCTGGTCAGAAGATTGGTACCTACCAGACTGATGATGAAAGGCTGAATTTGAAATCTCTGCCATCCGGTTTGTATACCATCCGGTTTTTTAATGATTCTGCTTATGAAATCAGGCGTGTAGTGCTTAAATAGTGTTCAGACTCATTCACTCTGTGATTGTTTACAAGATATATGATTTTAACTATCCCGGGGGATAAAAAAATGGTCTTTCGTTTTCTGGATTTTTTTCATTAAATTTGTTTCTGGATAAACGGATTATTGATCAATACAATCGCATGAAAAAAATAGTATTCCTTCCAGTATTACTCTTTCTTGTTTTTCAGGTGTTTGCTCAGGATGAGTGTAACACGGCTGTAGACCTGCCTGTAGAGTTATATTCTACCTGTGGAGAAATGGCCCTGCAGTCCATTGATCTTGGAACAGCAACCCCTTCAACAACAGCACCGGATCCCACTTGCGGAAGCTTTTCAAGCGGAACCAGCAACGACCTCTGGTACTCTTTTACGGTACCGGCAGGGGTAAATACCATGGCGTTTCATGCCTTTAACTCGGATGTGGTGCCTATGTTAAATTCATCGCAGCCGGCTATGGCGGTTTATTCGGGTGCCGATTGCAGCAGCCTTACATTATTAGACTGTTTTGAAGGTAGCGGTGGGTTTATGGAAAATGCTGAAATCCGCTGGGAGGAAATATCCGGACTTACACCCGGGCAAACAATCTACATGCGGGTTTGGGATGAGAATAATCTGGATCAGCAACTGTTTATCGCTGCCTCTGTACGGCTTGATTTTCCCGAAGATGAATGCGAAACCTCTCCGGAGCTTACCACCGGCGGATGCAACATACTGAGTTCTCCCGGTCCGGTACAGGCACCTGAAACCTGCGGATGGAATACCACAGATAATACTATTTTTTATAATTTTACCGTTACCGCCAGTGACAGTCAGCCTTATACCATCACAGCAGAAAATGGCGAATGTACTGCCAATTCCGGTGGCCTGAGTGATCCGGAAATTCAGTTTGCCGTATGGTCATGGGATGGAAGCGACTGCTCCACAGTTGGTGGTAGCCCCTCATCCGACCCACCTAACAACACCGGTTCTTATATGGGTTGTGCCAATGGAACCGGTACAGTTACTTTTTCGGAAAACCTCCCGCCCGGTGATTATATCATTGCCATGGATGGATACAGCGACCTTAACGGAACCTCGCTTTGTACATATGGTTTTTCTGCTCCCTTTATCGAGGAGGCCTTGCTGGTTGATCTGGTAACAACCGATGCCATTTGCGGTGAGTCTGGCTCAGCATCAATATCCGTCACACAATCCTGTTCGGGTACGCCCGGTTATGCCTGGAGTACCGGTGATACAGGAAGTTCAGTATCCAATCTTACAGCAGGAAACTATTCGGT
The DNA here is from genome assembly GCA_964418565.1 of uncultured Bacteroidales bacterium. Lineage (GTDB taxonomy): Bacteria > Bacteroidota > Bacteroidia > Bacteroidales > ML635J-15 > JAQIBY01. The sequence goes on from CAYQMB010000038.1 coordinate 8,238, forward strand.
AACGGTTACAGATGATGCCCCTTGTGGTGATACCATCATTGACTTTACCATTGTGGATGATGGTGACATTACGGTGGATATTACAACCACCGGCGATGTGTGCTCCGGACCGTTCAGCGCTACTGCTGAGGTTACAGGTGCCGATCCTGCACTTTGCGATTTTGAATGGAACACCAGCCCCGTGGAGACTAGTCAGACTGTAAATGATCTGACACCAGGAAGTTATACCGTTGATGTCACCTTTGGTACATGCTCAGACAGTGAAACCATCAGTGTGGATTACAGCGATGTACAATTTGATCTTACCTATGATGATGGTGTGTGCGCAGGCGAAAATGCTACCGCCGGTGTTACGCCTACCTCCGGCGATGCTCCCTTTTCCTATGCATGGACAACCGGTGATGATACGCAAAACATTAGCATTACATCAAGCGGAAACTATGGTGTTACTGTCATGGATGATAACGGATGCACAGAATCAGAAAGCTTTTTTGTCGATATTTATCCTGGCGTAGATATTTCTGCAGATGTTACCGACAACCTGTGTTATGGTACACCTGCCGGAGAAATTGATGTGACACTAAGCGGCGGCACAAGCCCTTTCACATACAATTGGTCAAACGGGGAAAGCACCCAGGACCTCACTGGCCTGGATGAAGGAACTTACAGCCTCACGGTAACAGACGATAACGGCTGTTCAAATACGGATAGCTGGGATATCAGTATGCCCGATGAACTCAGTATGACCTTGTCGGATGATACGGCCGTATGTCAGGGTAGTGATGTATTGATACAAATTGCAGCCACAGGTGGTACACAACCTTATGAATACCACTGGAACGGTATGTCAGGTGTTACTGCTGATCACATTACGGTTACACCAAACACAAGCCAGACTTATGCTGCCTATGTAAGTGATGCCAATGGATGCACAACTGAAGAGGAAAGCATGGAGGTAACGGTGAGTCCGGATATGGATTTAAGCCTCAGCACAACAGACGCGTTGTGTTATGATGCCTGCAACGGAACTGCTCAGGCAACTGTCACAGGAGGAATTGCTCCTTTCGAATATTCATGGAACTCCGAAAACAGCTTTGAAGACGGAATATGTGCTGGTACATATGATCTCGTAGTTACCGATAATATTGGTTGCACAGTTAACCAGGTGTACCAGGTTGATCAGCCAAACACACTGACATATCAGCTTTATTCTGAGCCGGCAACCTGTTCGTACACTGAAGACGGACTGGCATGGGTTGATGTGCAGGGTGGTACACCACCATACAATTATTTTTGGGAAAACGGTGATACCAATGATTCGGTAAATGTTGGCGGAGGTACCCACATGATCACCGTAACCGATGCAAATGGTTGCTACCTGGAACTTGAGAATTTTGTTGATGCTCCCGATCCCATCAGCATAGAGAATATTTATAACACTCACCGGTGCGTTTATCAGGAATTTGCCTATTACGCTCAGGCTATAGGCGGCTCCGGTGTATACGATTTCCGATACATTCTTGATAGCGATACACTTTCATACAGCAATGCCTTCAGTACAGATACGCTGAGCCAGACCACTACGTTTACCCTATTGGTGAGGGATGATGCAGGCTGTCAGAAAACGCGTGAGTTTACGGTGTTTGTTATGCCATTTCTTGAATTGCAATCGGTGTATGTGGATGATGATACCATTTGTGAAGGTGAAGCCGTTTCCTTGTTTACGGAAGTTACCGGTGGAAATGGAGGTCCGTACCAGATTTACCTGAATGGTGAAGACATCATACCATCGCCTGCTACCATATACCCTGAGGAATCCGGATATTATACGGTGCGGGTTGAGGATGCATGCACCACACCGCCAGTGAAAGATTCTGTGTATATCCATGTCTGGCCGACACCCCCAAACAATTTTGTGTCTGATGTTGTGGCCGGTTGTCCGCCGTTGACGGTGAATTTTACAGAATCCAATGCCGTTGAAGATGCTGATTTCGAGTGGAATTTTGGTGATGAGTCTTTTTCCTATGAGCAGCATCCCCGGCATACGTATCAAAACACAGGTTATTATGCTGTCACCCTGAAGCTTGTGGATGAGCATGGTTGTGAAAATGTACGAACCAAAGACAATATGATCCGGGTGTATCCCAAACCGGATGTGGACTTTTATTTTAAGCCGGTGGAAATATCCATGCTTAATCCTGAGGCAACGTTTTATTCTGTCTCCCAAAATGTGGATAGTTTGTACTGGTATTTTGGTGATGGCGATTCCTCAGAGTACAGTGTTTCAAATGTTTTGCACCGGTATGATGGCATAGGTGAATACGAGGTGATGCTGGTTGGAGAAAATGTGCATCATTGTTTTGATACCGCTTATAAAGACCTTAACATTAGAGACGCGTTTAGTTTCTATGCACCAACTTCATTTACCCCAAACCGTGATGGTGTAAACGATTGTTTTTCTGTTTGCGGCCGGGGAATTGACCCGAATGACTTTGTTCTGCGTGTATATGACCGGTGGGGAGAACTGGTGTTTGAAACCACTGAGTATGACCATTCTGAGGGATGTGATGCCTGTAATGACGGAGCCTGGGATGGCACAAAACAGGGTAACCTGATGAAAGGTGATCACGTGCTTGAGCAGGGAATATATTCATGGGTCTGTACCTATAAGGATGTTACCGGAATCGTAAATGAGCACAGTGGTATTGTACGGCTAATCCGTTAGGATCGACTAATTCGCAAGCTTGTAACTAAGTAAAAGCTCAACAGGGTGGGCTTGCAGGGCTGTACCCATCGGTTGCAGCATGGAGTTCTGTAAGCAGTAAAAGGTGTTATCAAACTGATCCTGCAGGTCAGCAGAATTCTTATCCACAATATGGTTCAGCCAGTTCATTTGCGGTATAACACATACCATGCACCGGGGTTCCCCAAAAGGTGTAAATAGCAAATAAAAAGTGCCGGTTTTTCGCAATCAAAACGTACCACTAAATTACCAAAAAATTAGTTTTCAAAAATTGATTTTCTATTAGGAAAGCAGGGCAGAGGCGCCCTGAAAAACCCAACGAAATTACTCAGTGATGGTTTCAAAATCCTTGCTCAGCTTATCATCAAACTGCATGGTATAAAGCAGCCATTTGTCATTCGGGCGGTACAGAACGATATCAAGTTTGACGGGCTGGCGATCGTATTTTAACATGTAGGAATATTTGACAAATGAATCGCCTACGCTTTGAATTTTTGTCAGCTCTTCGCCGTAATACTCACCCAGAAGCTTCCGGGATGTATTGAGGCGTTCTTTGATGTTGTCAATCCCTTTTTGATTTTGTTTGATGTAAGGATTGGTTGAAAAAATGTACTCTATTGCCTGATCAGGACTTTTATCAAAAGTGTTGAAAAAAGGTTCCAATACATCTTCAGGTGTTTTCTGCGACATGCCCAAAACGGGAATCACCAATAAAACGGCAAAAACAAGTTGTTTCATAGCTTGTATTTTTTACGAAACTACTAAAAATTTGCCAGGTTCATCTTATGCTCTTCCATCAATTTACGCATGTTGATGAGTGCATAGCGCATGCGTCCCAGTGCGGTATTGATGCTTACACCGGTTTGCTCAGCTATTTCCTTGAAACTCATATCGCCATAATGGCGCATAAGTACAACCTGTTTCTGATCTTTTGGTAATTTGTCAATCAAAAAACGTACATCTTTGACTTTCTGATCATCGATCAATTGCTCTTCCACTGTTGTATCGGAAAATTTCGGTGAGTTCAGCAGATCGATTTCACCATCGTCATTGCTGTAGGTATTCTGATTCTTGTTTTTGCGAAAGTAATCGATAGTAAGGTTGTGAGCAATTCGTATCACCCATGATAAGAACCTGCCTTCATCCTTGTACTTTTTCTTTTCCAGCGATTTGATAACCTTGATAAAGGTATCCTGAAACAGGTCATCAGCGATATGCGGATTTTTGACAATGAGTAAAATATAGGTGTAAACTCTGTCTTTGTGGCGCTTGATGAGTTCCTGCATGCAATACTTTTCGCCTTTAACAAAACGATCTACAAGCTCCTGGTCTTTCAGCCTGGTTAAATTCATATGTCCTGTTTTTTTAGTTAAAAGCGTAAAATATTTCCTATAGGCAGCTCTCCTTTTGTTTTAATTTAACTTTAATTAAACGTATTTGTTCAAAATGTGTTGCACAAAGATACAAAAATTTCTGGAATTGTGCATCTTTGCATAGCAATAATTAGATAACAAAAATTATACCATACTAAGGAATGACAGAACAGAAAATAAACATACAAGGTACCCGCGTACACAATCTAAAAAATATCAGTCTGGAAATCCCACATGATAAACTTGTGGTTGTTACCGGTGTATCGGGTTCCGGGAAATCGAGTTTGGTGTTTGATACGCTTTATGCTGAGGGACAGCGTCGATACATTGAAAGCCTGTCATCGTATGCACGACAGTTTTTTGGACGTTTGTCAAAACCTGAGGTCGACATGATCAGCGGTATACCGCCGGCCATAGCGATACAGCAAAAGACCGGCACCCGCTCATCACGCTCAACGGTTGGTACGATGACAGAGATATACGATTATCTGAAACTTCTGTATGCCCGCATCGGAAAAACGTATTCACCTGTGAGTGGCAAGTTGGTAAAAAAGCAGGATGTTAATGATGTAGCCGCTTACCTGCAGGAGCAGCCCGAAGGCATTAAAGTATACATTTGCTTTCCTATGGATATCAGTGGAGACCGTAAAGCCAACTGGATGGTGAATCTCAGGGAAAAGGGCTTTCGCCGGTTGTGGATAAACCGCAATATTCGAAAAATTAGTGAAATTGACGATGTCAAAAGTGGAACGTCAAGTGTCTGTGTCGTTTTGGACAGGGTTAAAAATGCCATGGATAAGGCCAGCATGAGTCGAATACGGGATTCTGTTGAAATGGCATTTAAAGAAGGTGAGGATAAATGCATGATTGTTACCGAATCGGATGGTAAATTCCATCAAAAAAGCTTTTCATCTGCCTTTGAGGAAGACGGGATGCAGTTTGAAGAACCCACAGAAAATATGTTTTCATTCAATAATCCCGTAGGTGCCTGTCCTGAATGTGAAGGATACGGCAGTGTTATCGGTGTGGATGAAGATTTGGTTATTCCGGATAAAAACTTGTCTGTTTGGGACGATTGCGTTGTTGCGTGGCGTGGTGACAAGATGAAAAAGTGGAAAGATCAGCTTGTTGTCAATGCCATGAAAGTGGATTTCCCAGTGCACAGACCATATATTGATCTTACCAATGAGCAAAAAGATATGTTGTGGGAGGGAACGTCAGCTTTCCGGGGCATACGGGATTTTTTCAAATACCTGGATAAAAAGAAATACAAGATACAATATCGTGTGATGCTTTCCCGCTATCGTGGCAGAACGAAATGTCCTGAATGCGGGGGCCGTCGGCTGAAAAAAGAGGCTTCCTGGGTGCAAATAAACAAAACCAGTCTGCCTGCCTTGGTCGATTTGCCGGTGGAACGGCTGCTTGATCATCTCAACGGGCTTAAGCTTAGCGAGCGTGAGCATCAGATTGCTAACCGTATCCTCAGAGAAATCCGCAGCCGACTGGAATTTATGATCAGTGTGGGATTGCCATATCTGACACTTAACCGGCATTCATCTACTTTGTCCGGTGGCGAAACCCAGCGCATTAACCTGGTTACCAGCCTTGGTTCATCGCTTGTGGGCTCCATGTATATTCTGGATGAGCCATCTGTTGGCTTGCATCCACGTGATACTCATTTACTGGTGGATGTGCTGAAAAGGCTGCGGGATCTGGATAATACCGTCATTGTGGTTGAACACGAAGAGGCTGTTATCCGTGAAGCGGATCACATCATTGACATTGGTCCGGGCGCTGGCTACCTGGGTGGAGATATTGTATTCCAGGGCAATTTGAAAACCATGTTGTCCTCAGGTAAAACGCTGACAGCAGATTACCTGAATAAAAAGCGCAATATACCACTTCCGGAGAAGCGTAAGTCCTGGCAGCACAGTATCCGTTTTAATGGTATCAGACAGCATAACCTTAAACTTGATTCCATCGAATTGCCGCTTGAAGTTATGACTGTTGTTACCGGTGTGAGCGGCTCGGGGAAAAGTACGCTTGTGAGGGATGTTATCAGTCCTGTCGTTAGCCGAAAACTGGGTGATTATAGCCGTAAGCCGGGATTATACAAATCAGCAGAAGGTGCTTTTTCTATGATCAGGGATGTGCAATATGTGGATCAGAATCCCATAGGGAAATCGTCCCGTTCGAATCCGGTAACATACATAAAAGCCTGGGATGATATTCGCTACCTGTATGCATCACAAAAACTGGCGAAACAGCGCAAATACAAGCCGGCATTTTTCTCGTTTAATGTGGATGGCGGACGTTGTGAGGCATGCAAAGGCGAGGGCGTTATAAAAGTTGAGATGCAGTTTATGGCCGATGTTTACCTGACCTGTGAGGAGTGTCACGGAAGGCGGTTCAGGGATGATATTTTAGAGGTTAAATTCCAGGGTAGAACCATTTTTGATGTTTTGGAAATGACCATCAACGAGGCCATTGATTTCTTTGCACAGAGCAAAGGCAAATATGAAAAACATATTGTTTCATTGTTGTCAAATTATCAGAAGGTTGGTCTGGGTTACCTAAAAATGGGACAGGCGTCAAACACACTTAGTGGCGGTGAAAGTCAGCGAATAAAACTGGCATCTTATCTGAGCAAAGAATCGGCTGATCCGGGCTTGTTTATTTTTGATGAGCCGACAACCGGGCTGCATTTTCACGATATCCACAAGTTGCTGGATTCGTTGCAGCAGCTAAAGAACCGTGGACACAGCATTCTTATTATTGAACACAATCCGGAAATCATCAAATCGGCAGACTGGGTTATTGATCTTGGTCCTGAAGGAGGAGATAAAGGTGGGAACCTTGTTTTTGCGGGGACACCTGAAGACCTTGTCCAGTGTAAGGATTCCTGGACAGGACGGTATTTAAAAGAAAAAATCCCGGTCAGTTAAACCGGGATTTTAATTTGATTAAGGTTTATTATTCGTCCTTATCGTCTTCTTCGGCTTCTTTTTCAGCCAGTTCTTTTTCGTATTCTTCCATGGCTTTTTCATTCAAAATATCTTTGTCGATAAGGATGTTATACCATTGAATAATTTTCTTCATGTCGCCGGGATGCACCCTGTCCTTGTCATAATCCGGCAGGATTTTTTCCATAAATGCCAGAATGTCTTCTTTGGGCGATTTGTGGCTCAGGATTTTTTCTCCGTCGTAGAGTTCAAAAATGTTGTTAAAAACTTCCACAAGGGGCTTCTCCTCATCGTTGGTATAGATGGCAACATCTTCCAGTGCACTGATCTGGGCTGAAGCAAAAGCCGGGAAGCGTTTGCCGTTGTCCAGGGATTCCACCACAATGCTGTTTCTTGCCTGTGATACCATTTTGTAAAGTCCGGGTTTGCCCCCGATGGCCAAAATTCCTTCCAGATACATATCAATCGTCTTTTGGGTTTTACAATATCGGTCTGTATTTACTGTTTTTCGTAATGCCGGGCAAAGTTAGGAAAAATTTCGTTGAGCTTTAAGGGTTTCGTAAGCTTCGCTGACTTTTTGAAATTTTTCTTTTGCAGATTTCTGAAAATCTTCACCCAGATGGCTTACTTTGTCGGGATGGTATTTTACAGCCATCTTGCGATAGGCTTTTTTGATTTCATCTACGCTGGCGTCGGGTTCTATTTCCAGGATTTTGTAAGCCGCATTCGTGTCTTTGACAAACATGGATTTGATGGAGGAAAAGTCCTTTTCATCAATGCGCAGGAAGGTTGCAATTTTCCTGATCATCTGGATTTCCTGTTCAACTACCCTGCCATCCGCTTTTGAAATGTTAAACAAGAGATGCAGAAGCTGCAGGCGTTCAGCATAGCGCATGTTACGCTGTATCTGAATACACACCTCTTCAACCGGGATGTCTTTTTTTAGTGTTTCCCGTAGCATAAGGATGGCATCCGATGCTTTTTCGTGGCCAAATGTCTGGATGAAAAATTGTTTTACGTAATCCAGCTCAGATTTCACAACTTTGTTGTCTGCCTTCATAACAGCAGCTACCAGTACAATGAGCGACGCTGCAAAATTGCCACGTGCATGTTGGGCTGTATTGGTTTTGTTTCCGGAATCAAAAAAACTGCCTACTGCAAATCCTAAAATTGCGCCTATTGGGCCTCCTAATACAAATCCAAGTCCGCCGCCAAGCCATTTTCCGTATTTAGCCATGTCTTAATTTGTTTAAAATGTTCAATACCTGAGGCAATACCTCATGATTGTTGTTATTGTGTATCAAATATGTTGCCAGATGCTTGTGTTCTTCCGGGTTTTTTTGTGATTTTATCCGGTTTTGTACGGAATTTGCGTTGGCATCATCCCGTTTAATGACCCGCTTTAGCCTTTCTTCTTCGTCGGCAAGTACAAGAATGGTAGCGTCGAGATTTTTGTGAAAACCGGTTTCAAACATAATGGCAGCTTCAACCATAACCAGGGGCGCATTTTGTTGCTGTGCCCAATTATTAAAATCTGCAAATACAGCCGGGTGCACAATTTTATTGACTTTCTTCCGCGCATTTTCATCATTAAAGATGATGTTGGCGAGTTTTTCCCGCTGCAATACTCCATTTTTAAAAACACTGGTATTAAGTTCCCTGGTAATGGCTGCCATGATATCTTCCCTTACCATCAGTTTTTTTGCTTTATCATCGGCATAATATACAGGTATCCCAAGCACCTCAAAAGCGTGTGCCACTCCGGATTTACCGCTGCCTATGCCTCCTGCCAGCCCTGCCTTAATCATTCTTTATTGTTTTTTGAAAGGATAAACTTGATCTTTTCTGTGTGGAGGCGGATATGTTGTATGTAATCCGGAAGGAGGACGAGTTCAGGAAATAAAATGTTGTCCTTTTTTTGTTTGAAATCTGCCTGAATGCGAAAATCGGATACTGACGTATGTTTGTACTTGCTAACGGGGACCTGAAATGAAAGGTTGATTTCAGATGGGATTAGTTCAATATTCAGACTATCCGGCAGGTTGATCACCGTTACCGGAATTGTCAATTTCGACTCCGTATATTTTTCGACAAAAATATTGAGTTTTACCCGCTTGGGTTCTGCCTTAATATTATCCGGGATATTCAGCGGAATGTATCTGTTAATATCGCTGTCGATTTTGCCATAATCCAGTGAGGCAGTAGGGATTTCGGTTAACTTGTCAATCTCACGTTTTGATCCGCTGACGGTGATGCTGTCAGGTTTTAGAAATGGCCCGCCGGTAATCATGTACTGCCGGGCTGGTTTGAAACTTAGCTGGCTTTTGACAGAAAGTTTACGGCTGATGATTTTGGTAACGTACAGATGCAGGCTGTCAGGTTTTACACTGTTGAGGCTTAATTTGCCTTTTATCCTTGCAGTGGCAAGGGGTTTTAATTGGCTTCCTGTTAAAAAAAAGTGCTCATCTGAGATTTTGCGTGGTACGTATTTTTCAAGGTTAACAATGACGGGTGGTTTGGAGTGGTCTATCTTATAACTAAGAATATCATAGCCATGTCCGTGTACTTCAAGTCTGAGTTTGTCTGGTAGTTCATTGTCGGCTTGAAATGCATCCGGGAGATTTTTAAAAACCACCGGATAGTTGATGGTATGCGTGTATTCTTTGTTTAAAGCATTGAGCAACCACAACACAGTTGATATAGCCAAAAATAAACCGAAAACAAAGGTTTTTCGGTTTATTTTCAGATTTTTCAACTGGTCATACAGCAAATGAAATCTGTTTTTTCCTTTGCTCAAAACCAGGTGGTATTACTTTTTCTGCTGAGTTCCAACAGGATTTACTGTGTTTTTATCAACAGAGATGACAATATCATCTGCAATTTCCACATCAAAAGTGGTTTCTTTTACGGATTTGATTTTGCCGTGAATTCCGCCTGCAGTTACAATTTTATCGCCTTTATCCAGGCTTTCCCTGAATTTGCGCATTTCTTTCTGCCGTTTCATCTGTGGCCGGATCATAAAGAAATAAAACACCACGAGAATGAGTGCAAGAAAAATAAAACTGCTCCAGGGGCTTTGTCCTTCCCCACCTGCAGCGTTTGGGTCCATCATTAAAATAGTACCTAATAGGTTCATATGCATTTTGTTTTATTGAGTTACAATGTTACAGGAAATTCTTAATTCTTTGGTATTTGGTTGTGTGTTGGCAAACACTTTAACACTTTTCTTTTGCTCACCACGTCTGCCGTGGCTATCAAAAATTACCTCAATTTCACCTTCGTCACCCGGAGCGATGGGTTTTTTTGTCCATTTTGGCGTTGTGCATCCGCAGGAAGCTTTTACGTTGTTGATTATCAGCTCCGAACCGCCTGTGTTTTCAAAAGTAAAGGTGTAGGCAACCTTTTCCCCCTGAATGATTGTTCCGAAATTATACTCTTTCACCGAAAAATCGAATTCAGGGAGCTTGCTCATGTCTGCATTACCATCTGCACTGATGGGATTCTGAACATCTTTTGTGTTCAGCTCTCCATCATTGGGATTATGATCGTTGTCCTGATTACATCCTGCAATCAACAAGCCTGATAGCAGGACAATAAACAAAATCTGATGTTGTGCTTTCATTTTTTTAAAATTTTTGTAAAGGTAAGATTTTCTTCTGTTTTTATGAAAAAATCTGCTTCTGTATTTTGTTTTCCTTTTTATTGCACTGAAAACGTGGCAAAAATACAAATACTCACAGCCTAATCTCCTTCACCCACGAGGCCACGCCCCGTTTTCTTAATCTTGTCCTCTTGCCTTAGCGATTCAACAATCTGATCCAGTAATCCGTTAATAAATGCATTGCTTTTGGCTGTGCTGTAATACTTGCTGATCTCTATGTATTCGTTGATGCTGACTTTTACGGGAACAGAAGGCATGTGTAGAAACTCTGTGATAGCCAGTTTCATGATGATTTTATCCAGTGTAGCAATGCGTTCAACATCCCAGTTGCGTGAATGATGCTCAATCATAGCCTCGTATTCCTCATCATGCATAATGGCCTTCTGAAGCAGGTGCTTGCCAAACCTTCGGTCTTCTTCACATGTATATTCCTTCATGATAAGAAAATTGTCACTCCCGGGGCGTTTAACCCGTTGAATGGATTTTTCAAGCAAACTGCAGACAAAGCCAATGTCGTCGTTCCAGTATATGGCATGCTCTTCTATCATCTGATCAAGCACAGAATCATCAACCAGGAATTCATTGATGATAAAAATGATGATCTGTTTATGTTTGTTAAGTCCGGGATCTTTTGTGTTAAGGTAATTTTTAAATGTTTCCGTTTCCAGAAGATTCTTGTATAAGTCCCGAATTAATTTATCATGCATGTCACGGGGAATACGGGGAGCCCTGGTTTGTTTTTGAAAGCATTTAGCCTGGCGAATGGTTTCAATTACAGGGTTATCCGCAAAATTTCGCTTCGGGTGAAGGTCTTCATAGGTTGGAAGCTTTTTTTCCATCGCAATTTGCATGCGATGATCGGCATAATCTGCCAGATAAGTAATTATAGCCAAAATTTCATAATACAATTCAAGTGTGCAATGTACACTCTTGTCCAACTCCTTTTTCGCAGTTTCAATTTGCTCATTTTTACCTTGCTGAACATGAGCGTAATAAATCTGCATAACCTTTGTTCGTAGTAGTCTTCTGCTAATCATTGTAGAGAACCTTTATATTGCTGCAAAGTAGGGCATTTTTTATTTCTTATGCAATATTTTTTAAAAAGCTTTTTTTCCAATGAAAGGTTTATTATATTTGTGGTAGGACCAATTAATGCTTGAGATGGACGGAAAAGGTAAAAAACAACGGCAAGATGTTTTCGCCCGTCCGGTGCGTGCCGGAAGACGGACATATTTTTTTGATGTTAAACAAACACGAAAAGGTGATTTGTTCTTAACCATTACGGAAAGCAAACGCGTGTTTCACAACAAGAAAAAAGAGAATGACAAGGGGTTTCATTATGAAAAGCACAAAATATTCTTGTATAAGGAAGATTTTGAAAAATTTCATGAAGCCTTTAAAGATGTTGTGGATTTTGTATGGGAGAATGTGGATGAATCACTTGAACAGGGTGGATTGAAATCTGATGATTTTAAGGATGAGCAGAACGAATCCGGTAATTCAAGCGATTCCGATGATTCTTATGACAGCTCATTATCTGAATCGGATGATGAACAGGTAGATACGGAACCACAGAATGAGGATGAATCTGCAAACCCTTTTACTGATGTGAGCTTTGACGATCTGGACGAAAATGGTATGCCGGCTGAAAAACCCGGAGATCAGGACAATGAGCCTGTGGATAAATCATCCGGAGATTAGTAGTTTCCCATTCTACCGCTGAAATACAAGGGCAATTATTCTTTCCAGCCAAATGGCATCAGTTTGATCAAAACTGTTGAGTTTGTCGCTGTCAATATCAATTACCCCTGCAATTTCTCCCGTACTGTTTTTTAACGGTACTACAATTTCTGATTTTGAGCGGGAATCACATGCAATGTGTCCTGGGAATTTTTCTACATCCTCAACCACGACAGGTGCAGCACGTTTTATTCCCTCACGGCAAACTCCGGAATCCTTCGATAACTTAAGACAGGCAACTGGCCCCTGGTATGGTCCTACCATAAGATTACCGGTTTCATCAAGCAAATAAAAACCCGTCCAGAAAAACAAAGGCTGCTTGTGATGAAGAACTGCGGCGATAGTAGCCATGCGGCTGATGGGATTTTGTACCGGTGTCGTAAGCTCCTGAATTTGATTGTATAACCGTTCGTAACGTTTGGTTTTTGCTGATTGTCTGTTCATTAATGTGTTATTTTAAATCGTTTTAAACAAATGTAATGCTTTTGATGTTTCTTTCCTAAACATAAAACAATGAAAATATTCGTATTATTAACAGCACTAATTATGACAACAAATATCAGTACAAATGGTCAGACCGCTTTTTATGATTTACAGGCCGAAGATATCAATGGAAATATTGTGAATTTTGAAGATTTTAAAGGCAAAAAGCTACTTATTGTTAACACAGCATCTAAATGTGGATTCACCGGACAATATGAAGGATTACAGAAGTTGCATGAGGGGTATGCAGGAGATGACTTTGTTATCATTGGTTTCCCATCCAACGATTTTATGAATCAGGAGCCTGGTAGTGAAGAAAGCATAAAAGCCTTTTGTGAAAAAAATTATGGCGTGGAGTTCCTGATGATGTCAAAAGTAAAGGTGAAGGGCAAAAAGAAACACCCGGTTTATGCCTGGCTAACACAAAAAAAGCTAAACGGATGGAAAGACTCAAAAGTAAAATGGAATTTCCAGAAATACATGATAAACGAAAATGGTGAATTGGTTGGTTATGCGAAGCCTGCAACCAAACCACAATCTGAGAAAATTCTTGATTTTGTTAAGAGCTAGTAATTTTGTGCATATCGTTCTACAGAGGGCTGCTTCAGTTGTGAGGTAGCCTTTTTTTTGTTAAATAAGGGGACATTAATGCGACTAACTATTATCTTCTTTAAACCGTATGTGAAATATTTGAAACTGATTTTTGTTCCTGTAATAGCCCACATTTGTTGATTTGTGAACTGTCCGATATCTCTCAATAATGCCCAGTTTTTTTACTGGAGCTATATAATTCATATTATTGATTGACAAGCGAATTGGAATTCCTGTACCTGACCATTTGAACTTTTTGTAAATGACTCCATTGAGAATATTGATAATTCGGTATTCATTATAGGTGTTTTGGCCATTTTTAAGAAGGAATAACCGGAATGCCTTCTGTGAAATGTGCCTGTTTATGTCATCCAAATTTGACAAAAAGCGCAAAAAGTATAAAAATAGATGAATATAAGATAAACAATACGCTTGTTGATGGTGGCTGCATAGGTTGTGGGTTATTTAGATTGTTAAGGGATTTATCGTGTTTTTTGATGGTGATAAAAGCTTTGTCTGTAGTATAAAAAATCACTATAAGCCCAATTGTTTCATTACCTTATATAGGATGTTCATTTTTTCTATTTCTCGATGGAAGGAGTGAATTTTATTCTGTAACTAAAGATTCTTTGACATATGAAACAGTATTACGCTTTTGTATTAATTGGGGTAAAACGTATCTTTAACTGCCTATCAGCATTTATAAAGATAACACCCCTGATGATTGTTGCTCTGTTGTTGATTTTTAATCAGAGCCTTACCTCACAGACAATCACAACCGACAAAGTTGATTATTTACCCGGAGATAATGTTATTGCATCCGGAAACGGCTGGGATCCATATGAGGTTGTTACCTTAACCATGGAAGAACAGGAGATAAGCCTTGAGGTAGTACCCTTGCTACTGGAAAATGTAACTTGTAATGCAGAGGGAACGTTTCATGAAGTAATTTATGTGGTTGAAGAGGCAGATTTGGGTGCCTTTTTTCATTTAAAAGCTACAGGTGAAACCGGGCATGTCTCAACCATTACCTTTAATGATGCCGGTGGTGATTACGCCATTGATTTCAGTGCGTATGATCCACAAAGTTATGATAGGCTCCGCTATGGTGATGTTTCGACTCCCATTATGGGAAACCTTGCAGCAAGTCCGCTGAATTTAACTGATCACAGTAAAACCGTGGAATCGCTGATGCCTGAAAACCTTGGCCTTGGGCAAATTGTTGCCTATGAATATTATGTCCGTGCAGATGCTTCAGGTGCGTGCAGTAACGATATGATCCGGATTGACGGAGAATTTCTTACCGTGACAACCAATGGAGGAGCGTTTGGTTTTGACGGAAACCTTGGCGTTATAGCTGCTTTTGTTGATGCCAGTGGGTCTTCGGTTACTGATAATGGAGCATTGGCATCTGTCAATAATTTTACATGGGCGTTAAACGGCGATAAAATTGAAAGCTCCGTTTACATTACCGGATTGGATCCCGGAGACGAAATCACTGTAGAGGTTTGGCTTGTGCTTCAGGAAACCATCACGGAAAGTGTCGGAGGAAATGTGAAATCCCGGCTCGGGGATTCTGAAGTAACCGGTGAATGTGAAACCGGAAAAATCAATACCGGGAATCAGGAAGTACCAGTCTCTCAGCTGAAATGCTTCTGTACAGCTGAAATCGACCTTAGCGTGGATAAAACCGATGCAGTTGATCCGGTTGCTCTTGATGATCAGATAACATATACCATCACAGTACATAATGAAGGCCCTTCAGTTGCCAACAATGTTGTTCTGACTGATCTGCCGGATGCCAATACAACAATTCTTTCCTGGTACGTAGATCCGCTTGAATGGGGTTGGTGGACAGGAGGATTGCAGGGGGATGGATCATTGATGCTATGGAGGGGATTTTTATATCCGGGGATGACTTCTGTTATTGAAGTTACAGCGCGTGTCAACAATACCGGAGCTACACCGACAACCAATACTGGAGGAAGTGGCCCCTGTACGGGAGCAGAGGATTTGTGTAATACGGTTTCAGTTACAAGTATGGGCGAAGATGTTGACTTAACTAACAATCAGGCAGATGAACCTACGGGAGTATTATGCCCTCCGATTGTCGTAACAACAACACAAACCAATGAAGTATGTTACGAAAATGATGACGGAAGCATCTCTGGAAATATAAACGGTGGTACACCGGATTATTCTGTTGAGATTGCAGGAGCTGGTTTGCCTTCTGAATATGTTTCTGGTTTAATTGTCAATACGGCAAATGGTTCTTTCTTGTACGAAAACCTACCGGCCGGTACTTATAGTATCACGGTAACAGATATGTATGGTTGTCAGGTATCAATTAGTGATATACTCATCTCTCAACCTGATCTGCTAAATGCATCTGTCAGTGGTGATGAAAACCTGTGTTACGGAGAAAGTGTTAGTCTAACGGTTACATCAATCGGAGGAACACCAGAGTATACGTATAATTGGTACGATGCTGCAGATCCTTTGACAAGCCTTGGTGCAACTGCAGATATCACTCTGATACCTGAAGTTTCTGGGGTTTATGTCTGTGATGTTACCGATGCCAATATGTGTACTACATCTGATGAATTTGCTTTGTCAGTACACCAAAATCCTGACTGTTTGATTTCCGGTCAGGGACAGGTTTGTCCGAATACTTCAGTGACATTTTCCGGTCCGGTGGATGAGGCCGGGTATGATTGGAATATAGTTGGTGATGGGCTTATTACATCTGCTACAGATGCTCAGACTGTTACCGTTTTGTCTTCTTCAGCCTGTGAAGGACAATATACAATAAGCCTTACAGTCACTTCTGCAGAAGGATGCAGTGCAACATGCGAAAAAACCGTTGAAGTTTTGGATGCAAATCCGCCGGTTCTGGAGCCTGCACCTGCTGATGTCACGGTGGCTTGTGCTTCTGATATACCTGCAATGACTGATATTGCATGGACTGATGATTGTGACATATCTGGTTCTGTTACCGGATATGATGTGCCTTCATCTGTAGAATGTGAAGGACAGATTACCAGAATATGGAAGTATACAGATGCCTGTAATCATTCAGACTCAGTATGGCAATTAATTACCATAGAGTACGAAGACTTTACTATGCCAGCCGATGCAGGTTCAACTGTGCCATGTTATGCTTGTATTGGTATGCCTGAACCTCCTGAGGTTTATGATAATTGCGGAGAAATGCTGACAGCAGTACCCGGTGAAACTGGCGGCACCTACGACGGTTGCGAAGGAACGGTCACGTATCCGTTCACTTACACCGACTGCGAGGGCAACACCCACACATGGACATACACCTACACCATCGAGTACGAAGATTTTACAGTACCTGAGGATATGGGAAGCACTGTGGCTTGTTATGCGAACGCCGTTACTCCAACACCACCCGAAGTATATGACAACTGCGGAATGATGTTGACAGCAGTTGCTGGTCAGGTAGGCGGCACCTACGACGGCTGCGAGGGAACGGTTACTTATCCGTTCACCTACACCGACTGTGAAGGCAATACCCACACGTGGACATACACTTATACTATTGAGTACGAAGACT
>CAYQMB010000039.1:0-12568 GCA_964418565.1 uncultured Bacteroidales bacterium
ATACGGCAAAGTGGATTCAAGCATTACGCACAAGCAATACGGACCTGCTATGGCCTTGTTTCGTTATGCACCTGTATGGAATGATACTATCTCCGGTGATACCATCGCCAATGACACGATCCCTAAAGACAGCACAGAATACAAGGCTTCATTCACCGTTGAGAATTCATTTCAGGGTTATGGCAGAACAAACCGCTGGGACAAAGCAAAACTGTTTTATGGGAATCTCCACAAACCGGTTGTGCTGAGCCTTTACGGCGAAGAAGATGAACTGATCCGTCAGGATAGCCTGATGCCAACTGAAAACACACGGGAATACCTCTTGTCAGACAGCTTGATGAAAACATTCCGTGTGGAAATGTCAGGCTACGACAGTCCGGATGTGTATGCCATCAGCCTGGAAAGCAACGAGGGAGTGATTCTGGATAACATGCCCCTGCGTGGGAGTGCCGGAACCGTTTTCACTGCCATGGAGTATGGCATGATGCTGGATTGGCTCAATCGCATGAATGCCGGAATGCTCATCGTGCAGTTTGGTGTAAATGTGGTTTCCGATGAGATTGATGACTTTACCTATTATCAAACATGGATGACCCGGCAATTGCAGGCATTGCAGCGTATGAGACCGGATATGCCTGTACTTATGGTAGGTATTTCTGATATGTCCAAAAAGGAAGGCACAAAATATGTGTCATACAATGCCATAGAAAAAATCCGCGATGCTCAGAAGAACGCGGCAACAGAAGCCGGGGTGGCTTTTTGGGATATGTATGAAGCCATGGGTGGCGAAAACTCCATGCCAAGTTGGGTGTGGGCAGATCCGCCACTGGCAAACAAAGATTTCACCCATTTCAACGTGGAAGGCGCGCGCATCATCAGCAACATGCTGTACAATGCCATCATGCTTGAATATCACAATTACAGAAATCAAAAGGCAGAAGCAAATGAGGCTGGTGAGGGTGTTTAAAAAAGCCATGATTATCCTGTTTTTCACAGGAATGCCTGTTCTGCTTTCAGCTCAGGTGAATCCTTTTGATATCAAAAAGTTTGAGTTTATCGATTACGATGAAAACAGCTTTGTGATGAACAATAACCAGCAGGTCGGTACCTTCTTTTCAAAAATGGACAGCCTGATTTTGCTGGGCATGGGAAAAATCAACATCCTGCATATCGGTGACAGCCACATACAGGCGGATTATGTGTCCGGGCAGCTCAGAAAACGCTTCCAGAATATGGCCTGGGGCCTGAATGGTGGCCGGGGGTTTGTGTTTCCGGTGAAAATGGCCGGTTCCAATAACCCGTGGAATTTTTCGGTTAGCTACACCGGAAGCTGGGATGCCTGTAAAAACGTTGAGGAGAAACGCCATTGCCCGCTGGGCCTTGGAGGGTATTTGGTTTCCACAAACAGCAGCGAAGCCGGCATCAGAATCAGCTACCGCGATAAAGATTACCCGGCTTACCATCACCGGCGGGTAAGGGTGTACCACAATATGGATACAGCAAACTGGAGGCTGGAAATGAAAGACACTGCCCTGAATTATCAACTCATGCACCATGTGGATTCAGGCTATTCTGTCTTTGCCTTCGATACCTGTCAGAATGAGTTCAATATGGAGATACACCGCAAATCACCGGAAGGGGAATTTGTGCTCCGGGGCTTTTTGTTTGAAAACGATGACCCCGGTATTGTCTACCATTCGGTTGGTGTTAACGGTGCAGAAGTGGAGTCCTGGTTGCGTTGCCCGCTGATGATGAAAGAAATCAGCAGCATTGATCCGGATCTTATCATTGTTTCACTAGGTACAAATGATTCCTATACCAGCAAATTTGATAAAACTGCATTTGAACAAAACATGCGGCAGTTTATCAGTCAGCTTCAGAAAACGGCACCCGGTGCTGCACTGCTTTGGGTAACGCCGGGTGATAATTACCGGTACAGGAAATACCTGAATTACAGCACCGAAAAAGCCTCCGAGGTGATTTTAAAACTTGGCAGAGAATACCATTTTATGGTGTGGGATTTTTACGATATCATGGGGGAACTCAACGCCATCATGTCGTGGTATTACGCCGGGCTGACAGCTCGCGACAAATTGCATTATAACAAAAAAGGTTACGAATTGCAGGGCGACCTGATGTTCAATGCCTTTCTCAGAGCATACAATCAACACATTGATCAGAAAGCAAAACTGCAGGAATAATGGAGTTTATACGCAGCTTTTTTACATACGACCCGAGAGAGCCCATGCTGTTTACACACATGTACTTCTGGCTGTTCTTTGCTGCTCTGATGGTGGGTTATGTGTTGATATACAAGAAAAATGCATGGCGTAATGCTTACCTCTTTTTGTTCAGCCTGTTTTTTTACTGGAAATCCGGTGGGCATTTTTTTACCATACTGATTTTTTCAACCATCGTGGATTACAGCATCGGGCGTCTGATATATACCAGAACTACCCCGTGGAAGCGTAAGTGGCTTGTGGCGGCCTCCGTAGTGGTAAATCTGGGATTGCTGGCTTATTTTAAATATGCCTATTTCCTGACCGGTGTGTGGAACGACATTTTTGGCACCAGCCACGAAGTAGTGGATTTGCTTGCTCTGTGGACAAACAACCTGACGGGCAGTAATTTTAACGTGGAAAACATCATACTGCCGGTAGGGATTTCCTTTTTTACCTTCCAGACCATCAGTTACACTGTGGATGTGTATCGGCGCAAGGTGAAAGCAGTGAACAACATCATTGATTTCGGATTTTACGTGTCATTTTTTCCGCAGCTTGTTGCCGGCCCGATTGTCAGGGCAGCGGATTTTGTGCCACAGCTATATGTGAAATATCAGCTTAAAAAGGCAGAATTCGGAAAGGCCATATTCCTCATTCTTAACGGGTTGATCAAGAAAATGCTGATATCGGATTTTATCTCTGTAAATTTTGTGGACAGGGTGTTTGCCAATCCGGATTTGTACAGTGGATTTGAAAATCTGCTGAGTGTGTACGGTTACGGATTGCAGATTTACTGCGATTTTTCCGGTTATACCGATATCGCCATAGGGGTGGCGCTTTTGCTTGGATTCAGATTGCCGCTAAACTTCAATTCTCCGTATAAAGCTGAAAATATCACCGATTTCTGGCGAAGATGGCATATTTCCCTGTCGTCCTGGTTGCGGGATTACCTGTACATCCCCTTGGGCGGCAACCGCAAAGGAAGAATGCGTACCTACATCAACCTGATGATTACGATGTTGCTGGGTGGTCTCTGGCATGGTGCAGCCTGGCGTTTTGTGATCTGGGGGGCTTTGCATGGTATCGGACTTGCCGTTCACAAAATGTGGAGAAAAGCTTTTGGAATACCGCAAAAACAGCGTTCAGGCTGGCATCATTTTATTGCCGTGTTTATCACCTTCAATCTGGTAAACTTCGCCTGGATATTTTTCCGGGCAAAAGACATGGATGTGGTTAACCGGATGCTGTCCCAAATCGGAAAAACCTTTTCTGCCGACCATCTGAAACAAATTCCGGAAGTGATATCCGCCTACGGGCACATTTTTGCCCTCATGCTGGCTGGTTACATCATCCACTGGCTGCCGAAATCATTCAAAGCCAAATACACCAAATGGTTTGTTGATACGCCATGGTACCTGAAAGTACTGGCTGCTCTAATTACGGCCTTTGTGTTGTATCAGGTGAAATCCGCGGATATTCAGCCTTTCATTTATTTTCAGTTTTAGGCTGAAAGGTATTTTTATACATGTCAGATGATAATGACAGAATTTTGAGTGCCTCTGCTTTGGAAAAGAACCCTTCTGATTGCAATTTACCTTCTCCCTTATAATTTGAAAACCATATGCGGATTATTTCAGTTACGCCAGGATATAGGATGTCGAGTTGTGGCAAATTCTCCAGCTCTGAGAAGGTCCCCTCAGCCGGAATAGCAATGAGCTTATCATCCTGCTCGCCATTGTCTGTTAGTTGTAAGCCGCCTATTAGCCTGCAGGGAACTATGCTGCCTCTTTTAATTGCAGGACCCAGAAGAATAATATCAAGCGGATCTCCGTCTCCTCCTGCATCAGGAGAAAGGTATGTCTGTGGAATCATGCCATAATTAGCAGGATATGGCAGGTGATTAATGCGGCGTTTTTCCCCATTATCTAAGGTTTCCCATTCGATTATTCCTGTATTTTTATTCAGCTCATATTTCTTATCACTACCTGCCGGTATTTCAATCAGTGCATGTACTAACCCTTCAGGGCTGTACGTGCTGGTATCGTGCCAGTAATTTGCAGTTTTTTTTGTGATCTCTTTTTGGGTGCTGTTTTTGTCGTCTGATGGGCTGCAGGCAATTACAACTATGCTTAAAGTCAAAGCCGGAAGTAATCTGAATAATCGGGACATATGGTTTGAATTAATAAATAACGTGATAAAAGGCTTCAATTCCATTAACATATTTCGAATTCTTTGTTAAGCGGAATGGAATGTTTTCAGTGATACACGATGCATTGTTATCGTATATTTCATCGTATTTAAGCTCAACAACCGGTCGCTTGTCAATGACCCTTGGTTTGATGATGGCATTGCTGTTTTCTTTCAGTTTTTGAAAACGGATATCTTCATCTATGGTCATCCGGTAATTCCCACTTGCATCAATGAAATATTCCCGTTTGTATCTGTTCAGCAAGCGTGGATGATAACTTTTCAGCATTTGCCTGATGGCCTCGGGCAGTTGAGCTGAATCGAAAAACGACTGAAGGGATGTATGTGAGTAAATAATTTCTGAAATATTGCATTCCGGAAGCGGATACAGCTTTTTGTCACCCAAATGGCCCGACTTTACTTTTATTTCCAGAACAGGTTTGCTGTGGTTTTGCAGTAAATCGCCGTACCATCGGATGCGTATTTTTTTCCGTTGGCTACTTCCATGCACATTGTCGTAGTAACAATTAAACCTCACGGTATCAAGGTAAATATTGTTAATGAGCCTGGGGTGAAACAAGGGTTTAAACATAGCAGCAGACGATAAGACAATGCGCCTTGCCTGTATGGCCGTCAGAACTTCCGGAGTGAATTTTCTTTCGTACCGTTTGCGGATTATGTCAATAGCAGGTTGTGACATCTATTCAGAATCAACAAATGAAACAGAAGCTTCTTTTGTAAGTTCAAGCAATGCTTCTTTGCAGCTACTCAGAGATTTCGTGTCTGCAGAGCGTACATCAAAGCCCATTTCCAGGTGGTCTTTTGTCTCGTCGTAGCGCATAAGCGAATTGCGTTTAAAATGTGCATTAACGATGTCTGATACCTTGTTCATGCTCTCTTTCTCTGGTGCAGGAATGCTTACCATAAAGTTGAACATTTTACTTTTGTTGTTGGGTTTGATGAAATAGCGGACCCAGATGACAGCCAGAATGATGACAAAGGCTGCAACGGTAACGCCGGGTTGATTGGCACCCATACCCAGGCCCGAAGCAATGGCTACAAACAGATAGGAGAGTTCTTCCGGTTCTTTGATGGCAGCACGGTAACGAATGATTGAGAGCGCACCAACAAGACCCAGAGACAAGGCTACTGAACTACCCACAAGGGTGATGATCAACATGGTTGTTAAAGAAACCAACACAAAGTTATATGCAAAACGGCTGCGATTTGATAAACTGTGCGCACATTTCCTGTAGGTAAATTCCAGAACAATGGCCAATACAATGCAAATCAGGGCATTGATTACGAACAACCGAATGTCAATGGTCTGAGGTTCGAAGTTGAAGTAGTTGATTAATCTGTCGTAATTCATTTGGTTTCCTTTTTAGTTTGATAAGGCAATTTTATTTGATTTTAATAGAAAACTGCCTTGAGATTTTGTTTATTTCCTTTAATATTTCGCTTGTTGTATACAAAAACAGACCCTCTTTCAATAAGGTACGTATGTGTTGCACTTTTAATTTTGCTGTCTTTCAATGTAAGGGTGGCCGGGCCATATTCTGGTTTCTTTTCCAAAAGGAGTACTCCATAGGTAACATTGCTGATACTTACATTTGTACCAGTCACATTGGATAAATCTTTAGAAGAAATCCCTGTTACAGCCTCATTTATAGTAATGTTTTTTAATGTCAGTGTTGATGCTTCACCACCACTGACGGCTTTATCTCCAACCTGAGTCATATTGCAATCGGATATGCTGATCTGTGAGCCGGAGAAATCAATGGCATCATTACCGGTATTCTCAAAATGACTATTTGTTAAATTTCCTTTACAGAAATCGGAATCAAAACCGTCTGAAAACGTACCAAAAAAGGTGCAATCAGATACGTCAAATTCTGAGCGGATGATATTCAGTGCATCTTCGCTGTAATTATTGATAAAACTTGCGTTGGTTATTTCCACTTCTGATTCATAAAACGTTACAGCGCCGGTTAACACCCAGCCAGCATATTTTAATGTGTTCTGGTTTTTGAAACTGCAATGATTAACAAAGGATTTATCATCTGCACCAAGCACGATAAAATAACCGGATATGGTGTCCTCAGCCTGGATATTAACCACATTATCTGGCTCACCTTTAATGTTAACCGGAGAGAAAGATATAAGGCCTGCTTGTTCCGAAAAATGAATATCAGCACCGGCTTCAATTATGAGTTCGGAGTTATCAGGGATTATCACCGGTTTAGAAAATCGGTGAGTGCCTGATTTTATTACGTATTGATTATCTGAGTTCAGGTAAGATGTGTCAATTTGAAAGGATTTGCTTAGTTTTGTTCTGGGATTGTAATTACCCGGCACAGGCAGGTTAATGATCTTAACTGACATCTCATCACCTGTTTTGGTTTCAAAATACAGGTATTCATAATCTACATCCGGGTATGCTATGGATGCAGTTCTGTATACTGATGTTTGCTCAAATTCAGGTTGTTTGGTAATATCCGTACGCCGTCTGTTCTCATTTCCAAAGCCGGTAAAAACAACCTCATTGTCAGTAATCAGGAAAATGGAAACAGAATCTTTTTGACCTGAAAAAGCATTCACACAATGTTGAATGTTCACCTTATCGTTGGTGTTGACAGCTGGACCGGGCAAATTCACATCAAGCTTTGCATACGCTTCAGGCAACTTGTTTGAAGAAAACTGACGAATGAAATTGCCCAGGCTGTCTCTTAATTGACCTGACCGTTTTCTAAACACACTGACATCGAAAGAATAATAGGGAAATTCCTGTTGAATCATTTTTTCATATCTGGTGATATCCGCATCGTATTTTTCCAGATAGTTATCAAGAAACGCCGGATCGCTGTATTCTTTTACTGCATCAAAATAAGCTTTCCTGAACAGGCTGTCTTTAAACAAGTGATTATTACGCTTGAATATTACCTTATTGGGAAGCGTCAATCCGCGTCCAAAAATATTGCTGTTACTATCAAAAGGTTCTCCTGTACCATAGCAATCAAATACAATGGGTTGCAGTCGTGAAATGACGGGGTTGTAATAAAACCGTTGATTATGCCAGAGAAATCCATGCTTGGCATACATGCAATCGAGTAAGGCAAATGATCTGGCTGTCTTGTCAATATCAAATATTTCACTGGCCGGAGCTGAAAGCCACCGGTAATGCTTAACCAAATTCTGGGCGAGGTCAAACTGTTGCCAAAGTGCGGGTGATTTCCGTATCTTTTTCTCCCCAAACGCTCGGATTTCGCATGTTTCATATGCAAGATTACCTGGTAAATCATTATTTACATTTAACCAGAATTCGGATTCATCCATTTTTATTATTGGTCCCTCACGATGCGAAGAAGACTCAACAAGTTGTTTTTTAAAATGCTCCTCATAAGCGTATATGCCTTTTGATTCGCCGTTTAAATGAACTCCCACAAACCCATACCTTGTGGTGAGTAAGCCTTCATCATGCGCTATTTTATGCAGGAACCACTCACGTAGGAAATTTCGCGTGTGTGGCGATTGTATGGAAAATTCCCGCATTCCCTTCCATGAATCGTCGTTCATTTCAATGCGAAATGACCATTTATCCCCCCGTAGATGATCCAGCCAGTCTCCTTTCAGCCGGATGTTGATGTCGTTTAGTTTACCTCCCGTATTTAGCAGGGCACTGTATTCCTTTTTACTTTCATCCACAATATTGCCCTCTTCAAAAGCCAGTTTGCGGGCGTTTTTCAGCTTGTATAAAGGTTCGTCATTGATCAGCAAATGAACAGTTTGCAAACTGTCATATTCAGGATAGCTTTTTTGGGGAGAGCTGTGAATAGCCAGGGAGTCAATCCAGACATTCTGCTTTCTTTTGTTCCAAATGTATATTTGGATGTTTTTTTCTTTTAGATTGGGGGGGATAAACAGGGTCGTTCTTATTGTTTTCCAGGCACCGGATTGCGTAATTATTTTTGATACTTCATACAATTTATCTTTGGCCTGGGCAACCAGCAGGGGATCAGCCTCGTGGTTGCATTTTAATGTAATGCTGAAATAATGGTTTTCTCTCTTTTCTGATATTGTAGCAAGATTTTGATATAGTTTTTCTTTAGGAACAAACAAACTTCGTTCACCTTCAGCCGCTTTCCTGTTTGTGATCTGTTTTTTATCAAATTCAGCAAATTCAATACCGTATACCCCGGTAGGCTCTTCTTCCTTTTCAAATCCCATGAATAGGTTCGTTACCTTGCCTGAGGCTTTAAGCCGGGTAGTTGTTTTGTCATGCAAATACAACAAAACAAAAACAAGGGCTATGCCTGCAACTATCCATACCAGGTATTTTAGGGTGTTTCTTGCCATTTAGAAAATGTTGATTTGGCCGTAAAAATACGATAATCCGGCCAGATTCAAAACGATATTTTAAAAATATTATTTCATGATTAAATACCAAAAGGTGTAAGACAAATTCAATTTTTCAGAAAAGAATAGTGGGATGTTTGATAGCTCTCTGTTCTGCTGTTGGTGAGTCATTTAGCTAACATAAGCTGAAAAATGTTTCAAGTGTTGCATAAAAATGTTACTTTTATGGTTGAATTATCAAGTTTGCCATATATTATGAAAAGAGTTTCCTGGGCATTTTTGTTTCTGTTTATCAGCTTCTCGGTTGTACAAGCTCAAACAGCCGACTCATCTTATTCGTTTTTTGTTGCAGGTCATACGTATGGATCACCGGGTGTAGATAATGACGGACTACATCCGCCATTTGTTGACAAATTTGAGTACATCCAAAACAGACCGGAGATTGCTTTTGGTACTTTCCTCGGTGATATTGTTTTCCATTCTACAGAGGAGGCCTGGGATGATGTTGATGGTGATATTGACAGCCTTGGTCTGCCGGTTTATTTTGCAGTTGGAAATCATGATATGTATAACCGGCCTTTATTTGAGGAGCGGTATGGGGATACGTATTATAGCTTTCTTTACAGCAATGATTTGTTTATTGTTTTAGACCCCAATATTGACCAGTGGAATATTTCAGGCGATCAAAAACTGTTTTTAATTAACACCCTTGATAACAACGCAGATAGTGTTGAGAAGATATTTGTTTTCTTTCATCAAACATTGTGGTGGCAAGCAGACAATAAATATTCAGTTGTTACTCCCAATTCGACCGAAGGAAGAGCAGATACCATTAATTTCTGGAGTGAAATAGAGCCTTTGTTTAATGAGCTTGCTAATGAAGTGGTTATGTTTGCAGGTGATGTTGGGGCTGCATCTTACAGTGAATATGTGATGTATGATAAATATGATAACATAACGTTTGTTGCAACAGGAATGGGTAAGGGTGATGGCGATAATTTTGTTGTGATAAATGAAAGCGAAGGGGATGCTGTTTCTTATGATTTGATTTGCCTTCATGGAGATCTGAATTGCCTGGGCTCTTTAGAGGATAATGATGTTGATTACATGACAACTGATACACCGGAAACTGAATTGATTGAAGTTTATCCGAACCCTGTCAATGAATACAATGAGATAAGAGTAAAAACAGGCAATGCTAAAAATTCTCCTTGCAACTTGACCGTATATTCCGGAACGGGTAGCCTGATTTACGAACATCAATATACTGTTACATCTGAAAAACACATTACCGTACCTGGTTTGCCATCCGGAATATACCTTTTTAGTATAGAGATAAATGGTGAATTTTATACCAGTACTGTCATGGTTGTGCCTAACTGAAAATCCTACTGATATACAAAACTAATTGTAAGCAGAATTCAAGTCACAAATGCAACTTTGTTATTACACAAATTTAAAGATAAAAACTCAAAAGGGGAAAAATACTCCAAGCGTTTTCTTGGTCTTGAGTTTGGCATAGTGTGTTGAGGCAAAGTACATCATATTTGAATGGCAATAAGGAAATGCAAGTCCGTGGGTTTCTTTTAGGTAATTAGTTAAAGAGCCCCTTAAGTTTATGGGCGTTAAAAGTGGTGGTACATTTGGATTTGATTTTTTTGAATAAAAGATGATGCTACATTTAGTTACTATACGTTTTGTGTCCTGAAAACTAAAGCTAAACATGCCACCTAATTTAAAGGTAAATATCAGGTCAAAACAGATAGTTTAACAAATTTATTTTAATTTTGCCAGCATACTATGGTTCAAATGAAATCAAAATCTGAAAAAATCTTAAGTTTTATCCAACAGGAAAAAGTGGAGTTTTTTTTTATTTTACTATTGGCTGTAGTGAATGCAGCCTACCTTTTTCTTTTTAAGTACACACCTTCACTTGATGGTGCCCAACATTTGTATAATTCCAATGTCATAGGACAAATCCTTGAAGGAAACGAGTTTATACGGAATTTTTTTACAATTAATGAAGTGCCTGTTGGTTATTGGACAGCTCATGCCATATTGAGTGGTTTTAACCTTGTGTTTCCTGCCTGGATTGCAGATAAGCTGTTTTTGCTGATGTATCTAATTGCAACGCCTTTATTGTTCCGTTACATGATCCGGGCTTTTAATCAAGATTCACTCTATACCAGCATTTTGATCTTGCCTGTTGTATACAACGGGTATTATTTCATGGGGTATTATGCCTTTATCATGGCCTGGCCTGCTGTGTTTTTACTGATTGGCTATTTTTTCCGTCACATAAATAACATGCGCCCAAAGCACTGGCTTGTGCTGAGCCTGTTGTTTCTGCTGGTTTACTTTTCACACATGATTGTTTTTGCTTTTGCAATTGCTGTTGTGATTGGATGGTTGATTTTTGATTTGATTTCGGGCTGGTTAAAAACCTCCAAACCTTTTTTAAAACCACATCTGATAAAAATAGGTAAGACTCTGATTGCATTATTGCCAGCCTTAATTCTGGCAGCGGTGTACGTGAGCCATGTTTTTAAGCTGAATGAAGGAACCAGGCTTGATAATGTTGTAAGTAAATCATTCACCGAATTGTGGCAGACGTTTACCAACCTCTCTGTTCTTGTTGGCTTTACACATGAAAAAGAAGGACCATGGAATGTGTTTCTCTTTTGGGGCCTAGTTGTACTGTTGTTCATCGCTTTCGTTTATGCAATCAGAAACAGAGTACGCCGCAATGCATCAAAAGAAAAAACCGGGCAAAACAAAACCTTATTCTGGGGACTGATAAGTCTTGTGATTTTGGTATTTTATTTTGTTTTCCCAAACACATTTGGTACAGGCAATGTTTCCAACCGAATTCTGGTGTTTTTTCTGTTTTCTTTTGTCGCATTTCTTGCTATTCAAACCTATCCGGGCTGGCTGAGGATATTACTGATTGCATTGGTAACTGTGTACAGTATCGGAATGTATAATGTCAGAAAGCATCCGTTTAGAAAACAAAACAAAATCATTGCTGATTTTATGCAAACACAGCATTTTATGAAGCCAAATTCAACTTATATCACCCTTAGATGCCATGAGGTTTGGAATAACCTGCACTACGGATGCTATGCCGGCTCTGAAAAACCACTTGTTTGCCTTAATTCACCCCAAAATCTTGGCCATTTTCCGGTTGTGTGGAATTACGATGAAGCGCCAAAATCCTACTTAGGTATATATCCGCCACATGAAATTGAAACTATGTGGTTCCCTGGCTCAGAACATGGTAAAATTCGTCCGATTGATTATGTTGTTATTTATGGACATTATAATTTTCTGAATAATGAAAAATACAGCAATATCAAACAAAAAACACTAAAGTTTTACGAGCTGGTGGGGAAAACAAAAGAAAACCACGGAGCTGTGTATAAATTTTCGCTGGAGGATTACATACAGGAACAAACCGAATTAATTAATTCACATGATGAATGGCCCGATAAAATTAGGGCAAAAGCCCTTCAAAGAGGGATCTCGCTTGAAGATATGTACTATCTTGACATTATGTATATGCATTTACAAACGCAAAACCAATGATTTATGCTCAAAAATAAAACCATAGCTGTCGTTGTGCCTGCTTACAACGAAGAAAGTCAGATTGAAATGGTGATGGATACCATGCCGGATTTTGTGGATCGCATTGTCATTGTCAATGATAAATCCAAAGATAAAACAGGGCAGGTTGTAACGCAAATTATAGATTCCGATGAGCATAATTACGAAAACTCGCGCATAAAACCATTTCTCCCCGAGCG
>CAYQMB010000039.1:12668-21312 GCA_964418565.1 uncultured Bacteroidales bacterium
ATGGATCCATCCGAACTGGAAGCCATCTGCATGCCCGTAATAGACGAAGGTGTGGATTACGTTAAAGGAAACCGGCTTATTCATCCTTCCGCACGCATGGTTATTCCACGCCACAGGTTTTTCGGAAACTCCGTGCTGTCTATCCTGACAAAAATTGCCTCCGGTTACTGGCGGGTTTCTGATACCCAGACAGGATACACTGCCATATCGCTGGCAGCATTAAAATCAATTGACCTGTACAAAATTTATCCCCGTTACGGCATGCCAAATGATATGCTTGTTAAACTCAACATTGCGTCTTGTTCACTGCGTGAAATCCCAATCAAACCAGTGTACCGTGTGGGTGAGCAAAGCAAAATGAAAATCCGTAAAGTGATTCCAAAAATTTCGTGGTTACTTTTGCGTTCTTTCTTTAAGCGTCTGTGGCAAAAATATCTGATAAGAAGCTTTCATCCGCTCTTTTTGCTGTATGCATTCTCATTTTTGCTTTTTATTGCATCCATTCCCTTTTTGGTGCACATTTTGGGAAATGCCTTTGCGCTTAATCAAACAACACCAAACTCCATTCTTCTGATATTTATCTTTCTGGTAATTTTTTCATTTCAGTCACTGCTTTTTGCCATGTGGATGGACATTCAGGACAATGAAAGCCTGTACAAATGATGTTAATGCTGATCAGACCGGCGAATTAAAGCAGCTAGAAATACAAACACTTCCCCGCTGATAAACCATAAGCGGCTTAAAATGCTGAAACTGGTGGCTGTTGCCAGATCACATCCCATCAGGGTAAGAAGGCTGACAATGATGCCCTCTCTGACCCCAATACCTCCCGGTATGATAATGGCCAGAATGCCGTATACCACACTGATGGGGAAAATGAATGAAGCAAGAAAGGCATTGTCAATATAAACCCCTTTCAGTAAAAAATAAAATCCGGCAATCCATAATATCCAGTATGCTATGATGTATCCACTGATCTGCAGAGCACCTTTTACCGTTAGCAAGGGGATATTCAGTTCCTTTTTAAACCAGCGTTTCACAAGGCGGCTGATCAGATTGTGCAGGGGTTTTAAAAACAAAAACAGTGCTATACCAACCATGGTTAAAAACACCAGAAAAGGAATGTACCAGGCATTATCGTATTTCAGTAAGGGAAAAAAACTGATGATAAGGCCCCACAAAATGTAGATCAATTGCTCCTTCAGAGAAACGATGGAACTGTCTTTCCCTGATATAGGTGTGTCCTTGGCAATATAGGATGCGCGACCAAGAATAACCCATACCTTGCCGGGAATGTACTTGGCAAACACCGATAATCCATGCGAGACCAGGGCTGTTCTGCGGCTGATGTTGATTTTATGAATTCGCAGTGCATACCACCAGCTCTGCGTGCTAAGGTAAAATCCTGCCCACAGAAAAATTACTGCCAGTCCGACAAACCAGTAATTCATCTGCATACCCGAAAATTCCAGGTAATCTATCCGCGTCAGATACCAGATAAATACCGCAATGGACAGGTAAAACAAAATGTTGAAAAATTTCTTCATGTGTGCGCTTTGCTGCAAAGGTTACTGATGAGCGATTTACTCTACCGAGTACGAAACATGTTCCTGCTTTATCAGGGGTTCATAACGGTACCTCAAAAATAACTGCACAACAGCCTGTACGTCTTTTTCACAGTAGCGTGCAATGCGTTTGACATCCTTTTCGTCATAATACACACCGGCAACTTCAGAGCCGTCTATATCATCCTTTGGTGTGGGAATGTCAAAAATGCTGGTAAGCAAATCAAGTGACGTGAAATGCTTGTAATCCCCGAATTTCCAGAGTTTCATGGTGTCAAGATGCCTGACTTCCCACGGTTTTTTGCCCGCATTGTTAAGCAGGTCGGGCAGAGGCACCTGATTGACCAGCATGCGCCTGGCTACGTATGGAACGTCAAACTCATCGCTGTTATGCCCGCAGAGAAATTTTTCCCCGCTGCGTGTAAATTTTTCAAGCATGCCGGAAAACTGTTCAAGCAGGGCTTTTTCATCATCACCATAATATGATTTCAGACGCAACTGCTTCTCTCCGTTTTTCATGTTGATATGTCCAACGGAAATGCAAACAATTTTGCCAAACTCTGCGTATATTCCGGCTCGCTGATATACATCCGCAGCCGTTTCTTCTTCTTTGCGAAAATGGGTGGATTTTTTATCCCAAAGCAGTTGCATTTTTTCCGGTAGCGCACTGAATTCAGCCGTGGCTGGTACGGTTTCAATATCGAAAAACAAGATGCTGCTTAACGGGATGACATAATGATCTTCCATGGTACTGTTATTTTAAATTTCGTTTGATAAAATGGGTTAATATGTCAATGGCGATTTTATTCTCACCTCCCTGGGGCACAATGATGTCTGCGTATTTTTTAGTTGGTTCTATAAATTGCAGATGCGAAGGTTTTACGGTTTTTTCGTAGCGATTGAGAACCGTGTCTACCGACCGCCCGCGTTCAACAATATCCCGCCGGACAACGCGTGTCAGCCTGTCGTCAGCATCGGCATGCACAAACACTTTCAGATCCATCATATCCCTGAGCTCGGGATCACTAAGACAAAGAATCCCTTCGATTATAATTACTTTCTTAGGATGTACCTTGATGGTCTCTTCTGCCCGCGTACAGGTAAGGTAAGAGTATATCGGCTGCCCAACAATATCTCCTGCCTGCAGAGTCAGTATGTGCTTTTTTAACAAAGACCACTCAATAGAATTGGGATGGTCGAAATTAATTTTTTGCCGCTCCTTTATTGGCAAATGACTGTTATCTTTATAATACGAGTCCTGTGGTATCAATGCAATCTCACCTTCCGGCAGATTTTCTGCTATTTTTTTTACCACCGTGGTTTTTCCTGAGCCTGTACCACCTGCTATTCCAACAATTAGCATACTTTGTATTAATCTTCAGATTTGTTAATTTTGAATCAAGATATAAAGAATTTTTGAAACGCATGGCGTATCGCATGTTTTTTAAGTATATTGGATGAAAAAACACAAGCCGCCATTAAAAAATCACCATCGCGATGAACGAAATGCCGCTGTACCCAATGAAGTTTGAGCCCCTTTACAAAACCAAAATATGGGGCGGAAAAAAGCTCAAAACCATCCTGAATAAAACAGATGCACCTGAAAATGCAGGAGAATCCTGGGAGATCAGTGCCGTACAGGATAATATTTCTATACTCGCCAACGGTTTTTTGAAAGGCAACAACCTGCAGGAGCTGATTGAAATATACATGGGTGATCTGGTGGGACCTAAGGTGTATGATAAATTTGGTAATGAGTTTCCGTTGCTTGTGAAATTTATCGATGCAAACGATAAGCTATCTGTTCAGGTGCATCCGGATGATGAAACAGCCAGAAAACGACACAATGCCTACGGAAAAACTGAACTGTGGTATGTGGTTCAGGCAGATCAGGGTTCTAAACTGATATCTGGCTTTAATCAGAAAATTTCCAAAGAAGAATTTGTGGCCCGCATGAACGATAATAAAATTCTGGATGTTCTCAATTTTGTTGATGTTAATGCCGGTGATGTCTTTTTTATCCCTGCCGGACGGATTCATGCCACCGGTGAGGGTATACTTTTTGCAGAAATTCAGCAAACCAGTGATGTTACATACCGTGTTTACGACTGGGATCGCCGGGACGAAAATGGCAAAGGCAGAGAGCTGCATACAGAGCTTGCAAGGGATGTCATAGATTATACACCCGTTGATAAAGCATGTACCGAATACCGCGATGAAGCGGATAAACCATCCAGAATCGTGTCATCGGAGTACTTTGTGACCAATTATATCCATCTGAAAAATGATATGACAAAATCCTATGTCTCATGCAATTCATTTGTCATACTGATGTGTGTAAAAGGTAAGCTGGAATTAACATGGGAGCATGGCAGCATTTCACTGAGCAAAGGTGAAACCATCCTGCTGCCACATGAGCTGATGGAAATTAAACTCATCCCCGACAGCGAATCTGTTCTGCTGGAAACTTATATCGATATGCCGGATGAAGGGGAGGTCGGACGAGAAAACACATAAAAACTTGAAAGTTCTATTGCATATAATATTATAGTTTTGAAATTCAGGATTTTATTGTTTTTCGGGCTTTTCTCTTGGGCTGTAAGAGCTTTTGGGATGATCATACTTCGTGGAAAACAGGCTTAATTCTCTAAAAACATGATGCTTATCATGTTCCATGTTCCAAAACATGACATTTGTCATAAAATCGCAACGACCATTAAGACAAAGGGTTAGGCTCGATTGTGTCTTGAATCTGTTATGCAGCAGATAAAGTTCATAAATATCAGAAAGTCAACCAAAAAAATAAAAATTCTCTATTGTTATATTTTTAACAATGTGATTGGTGTTTGATTTTTGGAAAAATATCGTTTATTATTGTGAAGAATCATTTAACCAGAATTTTAACCTAACCTAAAATCTAATTTATTATGGCAAACTATCAGCAATTGGTAGAGGACTTCATGGCAAAAGTAATTGCCAAGAATCCATCAGAAAACGAATTCCATCAGGCAGTAGAGGAGGTTGTTGAATCCCTCATCCCGTTTGTGGAAGAAAATCCGAAGTACAAAGAAGCTAAGGTGCTGGAACGCATTGTTGAGCCCGAGCGTATTATCATTTTCCGGGTTCCCTGGATGGATGACAAAGGTGTTACCCATGTCAACCGTGGTTTCCGTATTGAAATGAACTCTGCCATAGGACCCTATAAGGGCGGGCTGAGGTTCCACCCGACCGTAAACCTGGGTATCCTGAAATTCCTTGCGTTTGAGCAGGTATTTAAAAACTCCCTGACAACCCTTCCCCTGGGTGGCGGTAAAGGTGGGTCCGATTTTGATCCCAAAGGCAAAACCGATGCCGAAGTTATGCGCTTTACACAAAGCTTTATGACCGAACTTTCAAAACACATTGGTCCGAATACCGATGTGCCTGCAGGTGATATTGGTGTTGGCGGTCGTGAAATCGGGTTCCTCTTTGGACAATACAAACGTCTGAGAAATGAATTTACCGGTGTCCTTACCGGCAAAGGCCGCGAATGGGGTGGTTCACTTATCCGTCCTGAAGCTACCGGCTATGGTGCTGTGTATTTTGCTGAAGAAATGTTAAAAACCAAAAAGAAAAACTTCGAAGGTAAAACCGTTGTGGTTTCCGGATCAGGTAATGTAGCTCAGTTTGCTACCGAGAAAGTGAATGAGCTGGGTGGCAAAGTTGTTACCCTCAGTGATTCATCCGGATTTATTCACGACCCGCATGGCATAGATGCTGAAAAACTCAAGTATGTTATGCACCTTAAAAACATCAAGCGTGGTCGTATTAAAGAATATGCCAAAAAATTCGGTGTTGAGTACTTCGAAGGCGAGCGTCCATGGAAAATCAAATGTGATGTGGCTCTGCCTTGTGCTACCGAAAACGAAATTGATGGCGACGCTGCCAAAACTCTGGTTAAAAATGGCGTAATGGCTGTATCTGAAGGTGCAAACATGCCAAGCACACCGGAAGCTGTTGAAGTATGGCTTGACAAAAAAGTCCTGTACGGTCCGGGTAAAGCTGCCAATGCTGGTGGTGTTGCTGTTTCAGGTCTCGAAATGACACAGAACTCTATGCGTTTAAGCTGGTCACGCGAAGATGTGGACAGTAAACTGCATGAAATTATGATAAACATTCATAACACATGTGTTGAGCATGGTAAAGATGGCGACTTTATCAATTATGTTAAAGGTGCCAACATTGGCGGCTTTGTGAAAGTTGCTGATGCCATGATCGCTCAGGGTCTTGTCTGATAATTCACAAAAAGGGTCTGATTTTTTTCAGACCCTTTCTTCTTTTCTTTTATCTTTAGCAAAATTCTTAAAACCTTTCTGGCATGCGCATTCAACGTATCGAACCCAAAAAGCAGGAGCTTGAAAAAGAGGATGTTGACTTATCTCTGATTGATCCTGTAATTGACAAATTCAAGGGAAGAAAAGGTATTCTTATTCCCCTGCTGCAGAACATTCAAAATGTTTACGGCTATATACCGCCTCAGTCATTTAAATATGTGGCCGGCAAAACCGATTTAAGGCTTGCGGATATGTATGGGGTAGCCACCTTTTATACCCAATTCCGGCTTAAACCTGTCGGTAAATACATTATTAAAGTCTGTCACGGAACTGCCTGCCATGTGCAGGGCGCTAAAGCCATTACAGAAGCGCTTGCAGACAGCCTTAAAATTAAAGACGGCGAAACCACAGAGGATAAACTCTTTACACTGGAGTCTGTGGCATGCCTCGGCTGCTGCTCCCTGGCACCGGTGATGATGATCAACGATGATACCCATGGCAGCCTGACAGGAAAATCTGCCACTAAAATTATTCGTAACCTTAAACTGCAGGAAAAAAATTAAACTGCGTTCTGAACGAAACTTTTAAAACTATGGGCAAAACACAAGTAATAGTCGGTCTGGGATCCTGTGGAATTGCCGCAGGAGCCAATAAAACCTACGAAAAAATTGAAAGCCTGAAAAAATCCGAAAACCTCAACTTCGAACTCAAAAAAACATCCTGTATCGGGATGTGTTATAATGAACCGCTGGTTGAAATTATCGATGATGACGGCCATTACCTGTATGGAAATATTGACGAAGATAAAGCACTCGAAATAATCGAAAAGCATGTGGTTGACCAGGAGCCTCGTAAAGATTATGTCGTGCGAAGCGACCTGTTTGAAACCATGGATGATGTCTTTTTCGATGATCAGGTGAAAATCGCTTTGCGCAACTGCGGATACATCGATCCCGAATCCCTGAAAGATGCCGAAGCGCAGGGTGCTTACGACGCCATGAATAAAATTGCCAGCGAGAATCTTGAACAGGACAAAGTTATCAAAACTGTGTTAGATTCCGGACTCCGTGGCCGTGGCGGCGGTGGATTTCCAACAGGAAAAAAATGGATGTTTGCCAAAAACAGTGACAGCAAAGAAAAATACATCATCTGCAACGCTGATGAAGGTGACCCCGGAGCGTTTATGGACAGATCACTGCTCGAAGGCGATCCGCATGCCGTACTTGAAGGCATGCTCATAGGTGGTTACGCTGTGGGTGCAAATCAGGGTGTGATTTATTGCCGTGCTGAGTATCCCCTTGCCATTAAACGACTCAATATTGCCATCGACCAGGCCCGCGAAAAAGGGTACCTGGGTGAAAATGCCTGCGGGATAGACGGATTTAATTTTGATATCTACGTTAAAGAGGGTGCCGGAGCATTTGTCTGTGGTGAGGAAACCGCATTGATGGCTTCCGTGGAAGGCGAGCGGGGCATGCCTCGTAAGCGCCCACCATTCCCGGCAGCAAAAGGTCTGTGGGGAAAACCCACCAACATCAACAATGTGGAAACCTGGGCCAATGTCCCATGGATTATTCGTAACGGCGCTGATAAATACGCCCAATACGGAACTGAAAACTCAAAAGGAACCAAAGTGTTTGCCCTTACCGGCAAAATTAAACACGGTGGCCTTGTTGAGGTTCCCATGGGAATGACCATCCACGATGTGATTTTTAAACTGGGTGGCGGCATTCAGGATGATAAGGAATTTAAAGCTGTGCAGCTCGGAGGTCCGTCCGGTGGTTGTATCCCGGCATATATGTCTGAAACCATTGTCGATTACGACTCTGTGCAGGCTACCGGCGCCATTATGGGTTCCGGTGGTATGGTAGTGATGGATGAAACCACATGCATGGTGGACATCGCCAGATTCTTTCTGGATTTTACCGAAAAGGAATCCTGTGGTAAGTGTACCTTTTGCCGCATCGGAACAAAACGCATGCTCGAAATCCTTACCAATATCACTAAAGGAAAAGGACAGGAAGGCGATATTGAAAAACTTGAAGAACTGGCTCACCAGGTAAAAGAAAACAGCCTCTGCGGACTGGGACAAACTGCTCCAAACCCTGTGCTTACTACCATCAAGTATTTCCGTGATGAGTACGAAGCCCACATCAGGGATAAAAAATGCCCTGCAAAAGTTTGTACCGAGTTGCTTACATATGAAGTGGATCCGGAAAACTGTACCGGTTGTACCGTTTGTGCCAAAAACTGCCCCGTGGATGCCATCTCCGGGGAACGTAAAGAGGTGCATTACATCGATCAGGACATTTGTACACACTGCGGTGTATGCTACTCCAAGTGTAATTTTGATGCAATAAAACTGTTGTAGAATCAAGGAAAATTCAGAATCATGAACAAAAATAAAATCAATGTCATACTAAACGGTGAAACGGTTCAGGGCATGCCTGGTGAAACCATCCTCGAACTGGCAACCCGCAACGGCATACATGTGCCAACATTGTGTTATGATAAACGCCTGAAACCATATTCTTCATGTTTTGTCTGTGTGGTGGAAATAGAGGGCCGCGGAACCCAGCCGTCCTGTTCTACTGAAATCGCTGAAGGTATGCAAATCAATACCGATAACGATACCGTATTTAAGGCGCGGAAAACTGCGCTTGATCTCTTGTTGAGTAACCATTATGCAGACTGTGTGGCGCCCTGTAAAGAAACCTGCCCCGCCGGCGTGGATGTGCAGGGCTATATTTCATTGATTGAGAAAAA
>CAYQMB010000039.1:21412-25250 GCA_964418565.1 uncultured Bacteroidales bacterium
GCCATCATTGGCGGTGGTCCGGGTGGTTTGTCTGCTGCATTCTGGCTGCAGCAAAAAGGCCATCAGGCAGATGTTTTTGAAGCAAACCCGCATGCCGGTGGTTGGCTGCGTTACGGAATCCCGGAATACCGATTGCCCAACGACCTGCTTGATAAAGAGGTGGAAACCATTACCGAGCTGGGAACCAATTTGTTCCTTGACAAACGCCTCGGTAAAAACCTGTCATACAAAGAACTTGAGCAGGATTACGATGCTACCATTCTTACCATCGGCTCACAGCGGGGAACACTCCTGCGTGCCAAAGGCGAAGAAGCCGACGGTGTGTACAGTGGTATCGACTTCCTCAGAAATATGGAAATGACCGGACAGAAGTACGATTTCTCCGGTAAAACCATCGTTACCGTGGGTGGTGGTAATACAGCTATGGATTGCTGCCGTACCGCCGTGCGCTGTGGTGCCGAAAAAAGCATCATCGTGTATCGCCGTACCGAAAAGGAAATGCCTGCCAATCCCATCGAAATTCACGAATCAAAAACCGAAGGCGTGGAATACATGCTGCTCACCAACCCGGTGGAAGTAAACCAGGATGATGAGGGCAAAGTGAAATCCATGACACTCATTAAAATGGAACTGGGTGAGCCCGATGCATCCGGAAGGCGCAGACCAGTACCCGTTGAAGGCTCCGAGTTTGAGCTGGAATGCGATTACATTCTTGCTGCCATCGGACAAAAAACCGATGTGGATTTTATGGATGACATCAATAAAAACGCTTCCAAAGGTCAGCTTGAACTTAACCGCTGGGGCGATATTGACGCTGACGAAGCAACCCTGCAGACAGGCATTGAGAATGTCTTTGCTGCCGGCGATGGCGTTACCGGTCCGGCTACTGTTATTGAAGCCATTGCGCAGGCAAAAACGGCTGTGCACTCGGTGGATATGTACCTGAATGGCGAAAAGCCGCAACCAATCCAAAAACCATTTGTCAGCCGGAAAGACAATTTTAAAGAACAGGAAAAAGATGATTATCTGGGACGCTACCAGAAACAAATGCGTGAAGAAATGCCTGTGCTTCCGGAAGATAAACGCATCAACTTTACCGAAGTTGAGCAAGGCTATGATATGGAACAGGCCATGCACGAAACCCGCAGGTGTCTCGAATGTGGCTGCTCCGAATTTTTTACTTGTGATTTACAGAAATTTTCCACCGATTACAATGCAGAACAACTGAAATTTGAAGGGGAGTTTATTGACAGACCAGTGGATTTTTCCCATCCATACGTGGAAATTGATAACAATAAATGTATCCTGTGTTCCCGTTGTGTGCGCATTTGCAGCGATGTGGTAGGTGCAAAAGCCCTTGGTCTGGTAGAGCGCGGGTTTGATACCTTTGTGGCACCCGCCCTGGGAGAATCGCTCACAGATACAAGCTGTGAATCCTGCGGCCTGTGTATCTCCACCTGTCCGACAGGTGCCATTACCGAGAACTTTAGCTTTAAGCCCGGACCGGTAAAAACCGATCCCGTGGAAACCATCAGCCCGTATGGCTCCATTGGCGAAAGCATTACGCTGAATCATAAAAACGGATTTGTCTTCCGCACTACCGGACACGAAGGTATGATAAACAAAGATGGCAGCATTGACCGTTTTGCCAAATTTGCCTATGGATTCATCAATGACGGAAACCGCCTGACTCAACCCCTTGTGCGTAAAAATGGCACCCTGGAAAAGGCCAGCTTTGAGGAAGCATTTGAGATGATTCAGAAAAAATCATCAGATAAAGCCAAATCGGCTGTTTTTGCCGGCGGAAGGCTCACCAACGAAGAGGCCTGGACCATTCAGCAAGTGGCGAAAAATGGTGTGAATGCAGATTTTACCGGATCATTTCATCTGATGCATCTCGATGAAGGCAACATCAATGCATCCGAAATGAATGTCCCCTTTGATCAGATTCAGGAAGCCAAAAAGATTTTCCTGATGCATCCCCACATCAATATGGATGATGCCACCCTGGGTTTTATGATCAACCAGGCAAAAACACAAAATGATGCCGAAATCATCCTCATCACCGACAGGGAAAATGAAAAACTGGAAAACAAATGCGATCGGGTAATCCGGATTGATTCCTATTATTACCTGCTGAAAGCACTGAACCATCGCCTGGTTAGCAAAGGTGAACAAAACCAGGTGTTTATTGATGATCACTGCAAAGGATTTGACGAATACAAGCAAGCCATTACGAAAGAAAATATGGATGAATTGCTTGCTAAAGCCGGTGTTGATGAACGAACTGCAATTCAGATTTTAAACGAGTTTAATCTGGTCCATGAGTCGGTGCTTGTGGTCTCGGAACGCTATCTGGACAATCACGCTGTGGCTGAGGCCAGAAACCTGTGCCTGATAAGCGGCAAGCTTGGGAAAACCGCTGCCGGCCTAATATCCGTTAAGGAAAAGAACAATACGCAAGGCCTGATTGATCTGAAACTTGCCAATGGTGAAACCAAAAACCTGCACGATGCCTTTTATGAAAAAGAACTGAGGCAGATATACATTTTTGGTGAAGATCCGCTGGGTACCGCCTTTGATAAAACATCTGTGAAAAATGCCCTGCAGGATGCTGAACTGCTCGTGGTTCAGGATTATTTCCTGACCGAAACAGCAGAGCTCGCCGATGTGGTATTGCCGGCATCCATGCCGTTTGAAACCGGTGGCAGCTTTACCAATACGCAAAAAATGATACAAACCTTCGATGCCGGATTAAAACCCAAAACTGAAATCGATAACCTCACACAGTATCAGCGTATCGCAAAAACATTCGGGGCCAATTTGACGGAGAATAAAGATGATATCAATGATGAAATGTTGAAGGCCATTGAAAGCCAGGCCAGCCCTTACCGGATAATTTTCACATCCGGGCCGGGTGCTCTCCCCGAATTTGCGCTTGGAGCTGATGTTGTGATGGCACGTTTTGAAAATGATTTTATGAATGCATTTGAATAACCTGAAACATAATAATACGTTTATGTAATTAGAAACCGCCAAAAAATCGAATACTATGAGCAAGCTTAATTCAGTACAGGAAATACTTGACTTTGCCATTGAGCAGGAACAGGAAGCTGTGGATTTTTATAATGCTCTGGCAGATACTGCTAAAACAAAGGACATGAAAATGATTTTTAAATCATTTGCTCTCGAAGAAATCGGGCATAAGGCCCGTTTGACAACCATTAAAAAGGAAGGTCTGTATGACTGGGAGAATGAAAGCGTTGCCGATTTAAAAATAGCGGACTATATGACAAAAGTGGAGCCTGGTCCTGATATGGATTATAAAGATGCCCTTATCCTGGCTATGAAAAAGGAGAAAAATGCGTTTCGGCTGTATACAAATCTGGCTGAACGTGCTCCAAACAACGACCTTAAGGAAGTATTCCTTTCTCTGGCCAGCGAAGAATCAAAACATAAACTTCGTTTCGAAATCGAATACGATGATTACGTGCTGAAAGAAAATTAGGCGGAAGAAACATCTTTACACAAAAGCTGCATCCGGAAAGGCCAATGTTCTTTTTCGGTATGCAGTTTTTTGGTTTTATATTGGCGCCCGCTTTTTCATACGGTAGAGCTTTACGAAAGTTCCAAACTTTCGTAAAGCTAAAATATAGAACATCGGACAGGCATAACAGCAGTAACAAAGGCGTTGTGGGTTGATGTAATTCAATGATAAGGCATTACTCAACAAAAATTATGAGATTGAAGATAGAGATAAACGGCTTGCTTTGTAATAAATGATAGCGATCCTGAAAGGATCGAATATGAATAACACCGCATAAGGGAGAAAACTTGT
>CAYQMB010000040.1:0-23768 GCA_964418565.1 uncultured Bacteroidales bacterium
ATGGTAAAAAATCGTCAGTAAAATCAAACCGTAAATTTTCCTAACGAATCAGCTGAACACGCCCCTCTTCAGCGCTTTCAACGCCGGCTGCATCGGTATATTTACAGTACCAGTAGTACATTCCCGGTTTGCATAATTTATCGCCTTTAACCAGGGAGCCATTGTAGGTTCCATCCCATGCCCCGTCACCACAAGCATCACAGGCTTTATCGTTTTCAAATTGTGTTGTTTCAAAAACAATGGAGCCGTAGCGATCGTAAACATAAAACTCAAATTCATAGGGGTCAATGCCATGAGCACATATGCGGAAACAATCATTGACGCCATCGTTATTAGGGGTAAAAGCCTGGGGCACATTAAAGGTGTAATTATCCCGCACATATATGGTATTGTATGCGGTATCAGAACATCCGTGAATGTTTGTAGCGATCATTTTCACACTGTAACTTCCGACATCCTCAAAGCTATGCCAGGGATTTTCCCTGCTTTGCAAGGTTGAATCACCATCACCAAAAAACCAGTAAATGCTGTCTGCATTGTTTGACACATTGAAAAACTGGATATTGGGATTCAATATGGATGTGTTGTTTGTGCTGGCATAAAATTCCGCATCGGGTTTGGGATGAATGGTTATCAAATCTTCGCGGGTGATTGTTTTTTCACAGCCGAAAGATGAGGCTGCCGTCATGCTGACATCATATGAAGCAGGAACGGAATACGTATGAGACGGGGATTTATCGAATGAAAAATTATCATCTCCAAAATCCCAGTAATATGATTGTCCCACATCGGGTGAAAATTCATTAAAGCGGAAAGTTCCCGGCGGGCATGATTCATGTTCATTGACATTAAATGCAGCCGGTGGCAGCGGCATAACAGTCACATCAAAGCTGGCTTCTACAGCCGGCGTGGTACAGGCATCCTGCAGCCTTATGGTATAGGAGTCACTCTGTTCAGGATAAATGGTAAAAGGTGAAGCAACAATCTGATTGGAATTAAGCAGGGTAAGCTGATACGGGCCACCGTTACCACCGTCAACCTCAACTTCGACATTGAGAGGTTCACCTGGACAAATGCTATCTGCACTGGAGATTAAGGATGTAATCTGCAACTCCGGATACACGGTAACGGTTGAATTCACAACATTCGATGTACATCCATTGGCATCTGTTGCAACGAAGTAATATGAATTGGTTTCAACCGGACTTACAGTAAGATCGTTTGATTGCAATAAAGTGTCCATAGTAGAAGCTTCAGCCCAGAGGAAAGAATAGGGAGCGGTTCCTCCGGTTACTTCGGATTCCAAATTTGCCTGTTGTCCGATACAAATGGTGGGATTTCCGGCCTGAGTAGCAATCATCTGGGGTGGTTGATCTATACTGAATTGCTCGGTAATGGTACAGCCATTGGCATCGCTGACAGTTAATGTATAATTACCACCATAATACTGAATGGTATCGTTATCCACTGCCGGATTTGGCCAATGGTAGTTGTATTCGAATCCCTGTGGAGTGGTGTCCACGGGTATACCGCCGCTCACATCCACCCATGCCATTCCGTCCATAGAGCCAAAGCAATTTGCCGGTTTGCTGTAGACATCCATCAAGAGGGTATCCGGCTCTTCGACAATGGCTGAAGTATCCATTTCACAGCCATAAGCATCGGTAATGGTAACGAAATATGTATCAGCATCAAGGCCTGTCACGTTAGCTGATGAAGCTCCGTTACTCCACGCATAGGAATAAGGACCTGTATCGTTGGTAAAACCTGTATTGATGCTACCATCGCCGGAGCCGTGGCATGATAAATCGTTCACCTGCATGGTAAACACGCTGCTGAGGGCAGGCAGTTCGGTAAGCGTAGCAGACTCCACGGCCTGATCACCATTTCCATCTGTTACCGTAACAGTATACGTCCCTGCGGGCACATCAT
The DNA here is from genome assembly GCA_964418565.1 of uncultured Bacteroidales bacterium. Taxonomy (GTDB): domain Bacteria; phylum Bacteroidota; class Bacteroidia; order Bacteroidales; family ML635J-15; genus JAQIBY01. The sequence continues at coordinate 1,933 of CAYQMB010000040.1, forward strand.
TAAGTTGATTTCCGGTATCGGTAGTGTTCCACTGGTAATCATAGGGTGGGGTTCCCTCATCAATGTAAACAATCAGGGTACCTGTTCCCTGGTAACAGATTTCACCGCCACCAAAGATAGATATCTCCAGAGTCATTTCATCCCGGGTATCCGATGGATTTTCCTGCCTGCCGCTATTTTCATCTGCTTCTGCATTCAGGCTAAAAAAGGCAATTATCGCCATTAAAAGGTATGTCATTGCAATCCGTCTCATATAAACAAATTCTATACATCATATGCAATCTGCAAATATCATCAAATCCGGCGTATTTCAAACACTATTTCAAAAAGATATCACCAAAGGATGGTTAATATCTACCGTATTAGCCGGACAAAACCGGAATATTCGTGCACATTGCCATATTCATCTTTAAACTTACAATACCATGGAAAAAGGCCTCCATGAATAAGTTTATCTCCTTCAAAACGATTTCCGTTAAATGTTCCGTCCCAGGATCCTTCAGCACATGTATTGCATCCTTTTTCAGGATTATAATCACTGGTTTCAAACACAATTTCTCCCCATCGGTCATGCACAACAAGGTAGAAATCATTCGGATCGATACCGTTTCCGCAGACGGCAAAACAATCATTATCGCCATCACCATTTGGTGTAAACACTTCCGGAGCATAGAAGGAGAAATGATCATTAATTTCAATAAACCGGTGAACTGTATCAACACAGCCATATTGATTTTCAGCAATCAAATTAGCTTCAAAGGTACCGACACCTTCATATATATGCACGGGTTCATTCACATTCCAGGTTGATGAATCGCCATCACCAAAGAACCAAAACAGGGAATCCACATTCTCAGTAACGGCAAAGAACTGCACCTCAGGGTCAAGCACACTGACCTGTTCGGGCTGTGTGTAAAAATCAGCCTGAGGACGTGGAAATACTTCAATCATATTTTCAATTGTCTGCTTGTTTTTGCACCCGTTCTGGTCTTGAACGGTAAGGCTTACATCATAAAAACCTTCGTGGGTGTAAACATGGCGCGGATTCTGAGTAAAACCAAAACCCTCATCACCATAATTCCAAAGGTAGGAATAACCGTTATTCGGATTCACCTCATTGAACTGAACTTTCAAAGGCGGACAACCCTCAACAACATCAGAAACAAAGTTATTAGCGGGAATCTCCCATACCGGAATATAGATGGAGTCTGTCACCGTTGGTGTTCCACACTCATCGCTTAGCGTAAGATACCACCATTGTGATTCTTCAGGGTTCAATGTGAATTCGGATGGTACAATATCTCCGTTTTGCAGGGTTAAGGTATAAGGCCCGCCATTACCACCTTCGGCATCTACATACACCTGAATTGGTGCTCCGGTACACACCGTATCCTGATTTGCCTGGACATAATTGATGCTAAGCGGAGGATTAACATTTACGGTTATTTCAGATCCACCGGTACAGCCATTATCGTCGGTTACGGTAAGCTGATATGTAGTTGTTGTTTCAGGACTAATGTTGAGAATGTGATCGGTTCCAACAACAGAATCTTCTTCCATCCAGAAAAAGGTATAAGGATCGGTGCCACCCATAACATCAGCCGTGATGCCGGTTGAGTTACCGAGACAAATCGTAGGATCATTATCCGGGAAAACACTAATGGCTTCCGGTGCTTCAATATTCACCTGTCCAATCTGCCGGCAATCGTGTGCATCGGATATGGTTACCGTATATGTACCTCCGGCTGCTGTAATGCTGTCATTTTCAACACCATTTGACCAGACATATTCATAAGGCGTTACACCACCGGTAACATCCACCCAGGCCTCTCCATCAGGCAGACCGGCACAGGTAGCAGGCTCTGAATTAATAGAAAAACGGATGGAGTCGGGCTGATCCACAAAGAAAACCGTATCGGCATTACAGCCAATCTGATCCACTACAGTCACACTATAAAGTCCGGAACATACATCGTTATAAATTCGTGTATCGGAAGGCCAGCTAAACTCAAATGGCTCAATGCCACCGTTTACGGTAAGCACAGCCTGACCGTCGCATGAATTGTAGCAATTATTGTCAGTGACATCAAGCTCCAGGCTCATGTCCGGACTAACTGTAATGTCCATATCCACAACGGGTGAAGTACAACCATTGGCATCTACAACATACACGCTGTAATTAATGCTTTCATCCGGAGTCACCATCTGTGCCTGTGGGCCGGTTGAAAAGCCGGAACCAGTACTCCAGTAATACGTATAGGGTGCAGTACCACCAATGGGGGTTGCCATAAGGTTAACTGACATGCCTTCACAAATTGCAATATCCTGATTCAGGGATACCAGCAATTCATCAGGTTGGTCAATGGCAAAAGATTCCGTTACTGAGCATCCATGATCATCATGGACAGTAACGGCATAATCACCGGCTGCAATATCGTTTATCTGATACGTTATGGCAGAATTCGACCAGTTATACGTGTAAGGAGGCGTGCCACCGGATGGGCTAATTTCAGCCATACCGGAATAATCGTTATAGCAGTCAAGATGCTGATAAGCTGTATCATAAACAAGTTCTGTCGGCTGATCGATGGTGTACTGTTCTTCGGTCGTACAGCCATTTGCATCCGTAACGGTAAGGCCATAATCACCTGCACACAGGTTGTCAATAGTATTTGTTCCTGTTCCCCAGCTATAAGAGTAGGGCATGGTTCCACCGGTAACTGCTACCTGGGCAGCGCCATTGCATGATTGATAACATGGGTCATCTTCGGTTGTAAGGCTATGCTCAAGCAGTGCGGGCATAACAAAACTCATAGTAGTATCCACAACATAACCGAGTTCATCAATTTCCAGGGAAATCGTATACATACCGGGGTCATCATAGGTTAATTGGTATGGTCCTGAACCTGATCCTGCGACAACAGTTCCTCCGTCAAAATCCCAGGTATAAATTGCCCAGTCATAAGCGTTTCCGGTATAAACCACTTCAACTGTATCACCATAGCAGTCCACCGGACCTATTTCGAAATCAGGTGTTGGCACATGGAAGAATTCCACAGCCACGGTATCGGAGTTGAGACAATCCGGTGGCAGGCTTATTTCTGTCCAGACAAACTCATAAACACCCAGCGAATCTACGGTAACACTGGTATTGGGAGCTGCTGTGTCAGCAATTGTGGCATTTCCGGGGCCACTGATAACCTCCCAGTATCCATCGTTACCACCAGCCGGATCAGCAAAGAGGTTGCCAGTATTTCCGGCATTGGAATAATCCGGACCCAGATCAACTTCAGGAGGCGGAACTACCTCCACAGTGGTTTCCACGTTAAAGGTGGTACAAGGATAATGCATTTCCAGCTGATAGGTTGTGGTTGTATCCGGAGTAACATCAACCGAATAGCCGGTACTGCCATTAACCTGCCATTCCCAGTCGAGCAAGGCAAGATCGAAACCAGACAACAAGTTCAGATTCAGGGTTGCAGTTTCTCCAAGGCAAATGGGTCCTGAGTTGACAACCTCAAAATCAGGTTCCAGCACATCCAGTATTTCAATGGTGTAAGTAGTGGAAGTAACATCACATGGACAGCCATCGTCAAAGGTAAAATTAATAATTTCCCCTTCATCGGCTTGATCATCAATAAAAGCCTCTATAAACAAAGTATCACTCATTTCATCAGCAGGAATATAAAAGGTATCCGGAATAGCAGAATAATCCGGCCCCATGGATGCATCACCAGTTATTTCGATGGGCACTGGAATTTCATCACTAATGGTATTAGGATCAGTCCGGTTAAAAACCACATTCATAACACATCCTTCATACATTTCATCAGTCTGATACCAGGGGTTAAAAGCACTTACAGTATATTCCTGACCGGATGTAAAACTTCCGGCTTTAAAGAAGACGCCGGAGTCATAAGAGCTATCGCCGGCATCGCCAATTGCCAGTTTAATGTGATATGTCTCACATTCGGTAACTTCTGCTTCTGCTGTTAAGGGAATACTGGCTCCATCGTATTCAATATCATCGCTGTAAGCAAGTCCGTCGCCCCCACTTCCGGATGTAGAACCAACGTAATAGAGGGGATTGTTGTATACATTATCAATGGTAACGGGAGTTCCGTTTGGCAACAAGGCAATATTAATTGAATTGTTACTGTATGGTCCGGTGATACCCGGGCCGCTTAGAAAAAAACCAAACACATCATTAAATGAGGAGTTTGCAAATTCCGGGAACTCTTCTGATCCAAAAATGTATTCAAATTGCAGACTATCGGATGCAGGGATGAAATCAAATTCCAGTATGGCAGCATCATTTACTGTATGAGTGGGGATCAAATCCTGAAGATCAGCATCTGAACCACCAGAAGTTGATGTTCCTTCGCTTGTTGCATCATCTGGTCCGGCAGCCTCAATTGCGTCTCCGGATGTAAGAACAATGCCTTCATTAAAACCGGATGAACCAATGGCACCATTGAAATATCCAACACTCACAGGGTCACCATTATAGGTAATATTACTGGCTTCAAGGCAACCTGATATAAGTATGTCCTCCACCAGTTCCTGAGGTGTATAGGTAGTATTATCAACGGTAATAAGCTTTGGCTGACTTGCCTGTAGCCGTTTTTTCACAGCAATTTTAATTTTTCTGCCTGAAATATCCCGTGAAAACCACAGGCGGACAAGCAACTCCTCTCCAGGCTCAAAATCTTTCTGATACAGCTTAAACAAGCCTGTTCCTTTACGCATGGAGCTCTGTTTGATGAATGTATAACCACCGGCATTCTGAGTATAAGCAGCCATTCCGGCAATCAACCCCTCTTGTTCAGGAAAACGCAAAAACACATCTGCATCATCAACATCCGGCATTTTAAACCTGAAGTAGTAATTCTGATTGTAGTAATGCCTGAAGTTATCCTCATGGGGGATTTCCACATTCATCCCGGGATTGAGTTCAAAGGAATGAAACTCAAGTTGAGAAGAGGGTTTAAGCAAAACTGCAGATTCCGGATCTGTTGTCAAATTACGGCTATTACCGGATAAGTCGGCCTGGGCTATGGCAAATCCGGTACTAAACACCGCGATAATAAAAACAATAATGTGTTTTATATTTTTCATTTGAAATATTTTTATTCTGTTAAACAGACGTAGACAGCCAAATTTGGTTGCTTAAAAATACAGAAAATTGCGTGATTTACAAAACAGCAAGAATGCGCTTCAGTTTCTTGTGATTAAGGCTCTCGCACAACCAGCCCCTGATTAATTAAAATCAGACGATTAACCCTTTCCGGCTGCGCACAACGTATAAAAAACCGGTTTAACGTAAAGTTAATTCATTGACATGTAATACGATTTATTTTTTTTATTACTTTTGAAACGGCAAAGCCGATGACGAATCGGATTGCATTATAAATCAAATTATTAACTCAAAAGTTTGAACAGAATGACAAAGGTAAAACGTGTTTACACCTTCGGAAACAAGCAAGCAGAAGGTAAAACTGACATGAAGAACCTCTTAGGAGGCAAAGGTGCAAATCTTGCAGAGATGAACCTGGTAGGTGTTCCGGTTCCTCCGGGATTCACCATCACAACCGACGTTTGTATAGAATATAATAAAATTGGTCACGAAGAAACCATTAAGCTTCTGAAAGATGAAGTTGAAAACGCCATCAAAGGCGTAGAAAATATCATGGGAACCAAATTTGGCAGCAATGAAAATCCCTTGCTGTTGTCTGTCCGTTCTGGTGCCAGGGTATCCATGCCTGGAATGATGGATACTGTTTTGAATCTCGGTCTGAATGAAGACGCTGTTGAAGGACTCATCAAAAAGACCAACAACCCGCGTTTTGCATGGGACTCATATCGCCGTTTTATTCAGATGTACGGTGACGTTGTAATGGGTATGAAACCTGCTTCAAAAGAAGAGATTGACCCCTTCGAAGAGATTATTGAAGCCATTAAAGAAGAAAAAAATGTTGAGTTGGATACTCAGCTTGAGATTGATGATCTCAAAGAAATGGTTGCCCGTTTCAAAAAGGCAGTTGAAGATAACACCGGTCAGAAATTCCCTACTGATCCATGGGAACAACTCTGGGGCTCTGTAATGGCTGTTTTTGACAGCTGGAATAATTCACGGGCTATATATTACCGTAATATGAACAAAATTCCTCACGAGTGGGGCACGGCTGTAAATGTGCAGGCTATGGTATTTGGCAATATGGGTGAAAACTCTGCCACAGGTGTTGCCTTTACACGTGATGCTGCTACTGGCGAAAACATTTTCAACGGGGAATACCTTATCAACGCACAGGGTGAAGATGTGGTTGCCGGTGTCCGCACACCTCAGCAAATCACACTTGAAGGTGCACGTCGCTGGGCTGAATTTGCTGACGTTTCTGAAGAAGAACGCAAAAAGAATTTCCCTTCGCTTGAAGAAGCCATGCCGGAAATTTACAAAGAGCTGTTTAAAATTCAGGATAAACTTGAACAGCATTACAAAGACATGCAGGACCTTGAATTTACCATTCAGGACGGTAAGCTCTGGCTGCTTCAAACCCGTAATGGCAAACGTACAGGTGCTGCCATGGTAAAAATGGCCATTGACATGCTTGAAGAAGGCATGATTGATGAAAAAACAGCGCTTAAACGGGTTGATCCCGAACGCCTGAACGAACTGCTTCACCCGGTGTTTGACAAAGATAAGCTCAAACAGGCAACAACACTTACCAAAGGCCTGCCCGCATCACCTGGTGCAGCTACAGGTCAGGTTGTATTTTTTGCTGATGAGGCAATAAAGTATGACAATTCCATGCTTGTACGCATTGAAACCTCACCTGAAGATCTTGAGGGCATGAACGTTGCACGCGGTATTCTTACTGCCCGCGGCGGCATGACTTCTCACGCTGCTGTTGTAGCCCGTGGTATGGGTAAATGCTGCGTATCCGGAGCAGGAAGCATCAAAATCAATTACAAAAAACGCACCCTTACCATTGATGATAAAGTATTCAATGAAGGCGACTGGATTTCACTTAACGGAACAACCGGTGAAGTTTATGATGGCAAAGTTCCAACCAAAAAACCTGAGCTCAGTGGCAATTTCGGGCAGTTGATGGAACTTTCTGAAAAATACACCAAAATGCATGTCCGCACCAACGCAGATACACCTGCTGATGCAAGAGCTGCCCGTGATTTTGGAGCCAAAGGTATCGGCCTCTGCCGTACAGAGCATATGTTCTTTGAAGGCGAACGTATCAAAGCCGTGCGTGAGATGATCCTTTCCAACGATGAAGCAGGCCGTCGCAAAGCACTGGAGAAAATACTCCCCTATCAGCGTGAAGATTTCGAGGGTATTTTCGAAGCCATGCAGGATCTTCCTGTAACCGTACGTTTGCTGGATCCACCGCTTCATGAATTTGTGCCCCACGAACCTGAAAATCAGAAAGACATGGCCAAAGAAATGGGCATTTCCGTAGAAGAGGTTCAGGCAAAAGTGGATGAACTGGCCGAATTCAACCCCATGCTGGGACATCGCGGATGCCGCCTGGGCAATACCTACCCCGAAATCACAGAGATGCAGGCAAGGGCAATCATTGAAGCTGCACTTAATCTGAAGAAAAAAGGCATCACTGCCAAACCTGAGATTATGATTCCGCTTACCGGAACCAAAGCTGAAATGAAGTTGCAGGAAGATATTGTCAGAGAAACGGTAAAAACCGTATTTGAAGAACGCAACGACTCCATTGAATACCTGGTTGGTACAATGATAGAGATTCCACGTGCAGCCCTCACTGCTGATAAAATTGCAGAATCTGCAGAATTCTTCTCATTCGGCACCAATGACCTTACACAGATGACTTTTGGCTACAGCCGCGACGATGCCGGAAAATTCCTGCCGATATACCTTGAAAAAGGCATTCTGAAACATGATCCTTTCCAGGTTCTTGATCAGGAAGGCGTGGGACAATTGGTTGAAACCGGAACGCTGAAAGGCCGCCAAACCAAACCTGACCTGAAAGTCGGTATTTGCGGCGAACACGGAGGCGAACCATCCTCAGTTAAATTCTGCCACCGCATTGGCATGAATTACGTTTCCTGCTCACCTTTCCGTGTCCCGATTGCACGTCTGGCTGCTGCTCAGGCAAATGTTGAATAAACATTACACATCATAACCGATCACAAGAAAAGCGGGCCCTTTGGTTTCCGCTTTTTTTGTTTTGCAAAACCAATAAAAAAGCCTCCGGAGCGGAGGCTTTAGGGTTAAGTATAAGAGGGAGGTTAGAGGGTAAGCCATTTTATAAATCTGCCTTGATCATCAGAAATGATTTCCAGAAAATAATCACCGGAATCTTTATCCCGCAGATCAATGATTATTGTTTTATCCGTTGGCTGTTCCGACAGGTATTTATGATAAATCAGTCTGCCGGTAGCACTGTATACCTTAACATAACGAATGGTTACCGGATTTATTATTTGCAAATCATACAATCCGGGCTTCCACTCACTGATTTTAAACTTTTCCGACATGCTTCCGTTTGAATTTTTCAGATAATAGCGGTGAGAAAAATGCTCGTCAGTCCATTGGTTCATTTTTTTAATAATCCGGGATAACTCACGCTCAAATTTATCTGCATCATCGTAATTCCAGTTCCAGACAAGCGAATCATCGCCATTGTCAAAATAAAATATGTAAGCCGGTGGATCTAAATTCATATGCATATCAAAATCCAAATAGTCATTACGGCTGTCAAGGTAATGCATGGACTGTTTCCAGGCATTGCCGATGATGTTGCTATCCCTCAAGGGCCGCAACGCAGCTTCAACTTCTGCCTTAATTTGCATCCTTAGCATTTCAGGATTTATGGAATCGGGCATACCATGTTTAATCACAATGGTATCGTATGAAAGAACGGTATCATTTCCGTTTATTGATTTTTTCATTCGGATTTCCTTATGGTAAACCTGGCCGGAAGCCATACCATTTATCAAAATCAATACCACAATAATAATGGCAGAATGGATTTTTCTTTTCATGATTCTGAGAGTTTTGATTATTTTTTCTTAATTTAACGCTCCTGATTTACGGTTGTTGTTAAAGCTGTTTTAATAACAATTAATATATCGTTAAATATACCTGATAATTGGTAAAATGCCTTATATTTGGTAGCAACAAAAACCTATCTAATTAGATGAAGAAAGGACTTGTAACCATACTGATTTATTTTATGGCCCTGGTAATCGTTGGGCTGGTTGGGTTGCAATACTTTTTCATCCGTGTTTCGTACGAGGAAAAAAGTGAAATATACAGTCAGCACATATATTCAGCCATGCAAAAGGCTACCCAGCGCCTGAACAGCCGGCAATCGGTCATCATGGCTTACGAAAAGCTTAATCGTGAAAAATCCGACAGCATCAAGCCGGTAGACCCCACCATGTTTTCATTCACCTATCCCGACGGCACAAGTGTAAACATCGAATTTAATGCAAAATACGGAACGGGTAATTTCATGCATGAAAATCTGGGGCCACAGCATTACAACCCTGACAGCAAGAATAACCTGATGGGCATGGAGGACTATTTTTCTGAAATGCTAAAATACAATCGGAGCACCTTATACTCCATGATGGAAAAGATTGAAACAGAAATTTCCATACGCAACATTCCCTTGTCGCAACGATATTCCAGCACCGCTTTATACAACATTCTGTCTCAGGAGTTACAAAACCAGGGCATAACAGGAGAGTTCAAATACGCAGTTCTCAGGGAAGACAACATTCATCCGCACCTGAAATCGCCTGATTTTAAATCCTCTGATATTACAGAAGCGTATAAAGTCAGCCTTCAACCCAATGCCATATTCAGGCAACCGGAGTTTCTTGCGGTAAGCATACCTGATCAACGTAAGCTTATTATGGACAGCATATCGATGCAAATTACATTATCGGTAATTTTTGTCCTCATGATTCTGATAACCTTTTTCATCACTACCTACGTCATTCTGCGCCAAAAGCGGCTGAGTGAGATGAAAAATGATTTCATCAGCAATATGACACATGAATTAAAAACGCCGATTGCCACGATCCGGCTTGCAGCTGATTCACTATTAAATCCAAAAGTGCTCAAAAATGAAAAAATGCGCAATCAGTTTACGGGCATCATTTCACAGGAGACACACAGGCTGAATGCTCAGGTAGAAAAAGTACTGGAGGTTTCATCCCTTGACCGGGGGGATATCCGTATGAATTTGCAGAAACACGACATACATGATATCGTAAAAAACGCCTCTGACAACCTGGATCTCACATTAAAACAGCAAAACGGCATTCTCAATCTTGACCTTCAGGCATCACATTATCATTACCTTGTGGATAAAGAACACATGACCAATGTCATCAGCAATTTAATTGATAACGGAATCAAATATTCCGGAGAGCAGGCGCCTGAGATAACCATCCAGACATACAATAAAAATAAGTGGCTGTACATTGCTGTTAAAGACAAAGGCATAGGCATGGATAGCGCTACAGTATCCCGCATCTTTGACAAATTTTATCGTGCAGGCAGCGGCAATGTTCATAATGTGAAAGGTTTTGGACTGGGATTGCACTATGTAAAAGAAATCATCAACGCTCATAAGGGACTTATTGATGTAAAATCAACTCCCGGAAAAGGCAGCACATTTATCATAAAATTATTAAAAACGTAAAACCATGAAACAATCCATTTTTTTAGTAGAAGATGACCTGAATTTTGGCGTCGTATTAAAATCCTACCTTGAAATGAACGGGTTTGATGTCACTCACATTGAAGATGGCAAAGATGCCATTCCGGCTTTTAAAAAGGGAAACTTTGACCTCTGCGTCCTTGATGTCATGCTGCCCAATGTTGATGGATTCACCATCGGAAAGGAAATCCGGGAACTGAGTCAGGGAATACCACTAATCTTCCTCACAGCAAAATCGCTCAAAGAAGATGTTTTGAAAGGCTTTGATGTTGGTGCCGATGATTATGTTACCAAGCCCTTTGACTCAGATGTTTTGCTGGTAAAAATCAAAGCCATCCTAAAACGCTCCAGTAATAGCATGGAGAGTGAGATCGGGGATGTGGTTAAAATCGGGGATTTTGAATATCATAACAAACTGCGTCAACTAAAATACGGCGAAGAATTTCAAAAACTCAGTCCGCGAGAAGGGGAACTGTTAAAACTCTTGTATTTAAATAAAAATCAGGTACTTGACAGAAACTACGCTTTAAAAACCATCTGGGGTGATGATAATTATTTCAACGCCAGAAGCATGGATGTCTATATCACAAAATTGCGCAAATACCTCAAGAAAGATCCCCGTTTGAAAATCAACAATGTTCACAGCAGCGGTTTTGTTTTAGTAGCGCCGGAAGAAAAAAATTAACATTTTATTAAATTTTTCCTTATTTTTGAAACTTTACAGTACCAATAACGTAAGTATAACAAATAATGAAATTGCTTAAGGCCGGAATAACAGGAATTCTGGTGGGCATGGTAAAGGTATATAAGCATCTGATTTCACCATGGACACCAAGTGCATGTCGGCATATTCCAACATGCTCAACATATGCAGTACAGGCTTTACAGGCACACGGACCGATAAAAGGAGGATGGCTGTCGATCAAAAGGTTATCGAAATGCCATCCGTGGGGCACTGAAGGTTATGATCCGGTTCCTGAACATGCAAAACCATTAATTGATGTAAAACATTTAAAAACGAAATCGAACAAAAGCTAAATAAAAACAACACATTAACCCCCTAAAACAAACGCTATGGAAAACACGAACAACAACGCTTCATTTTGGAATGAAAAATGGAAACGTGTTACTTTTGATGGCATCGATGAATCAGAAAAGTACGAAATTTCAAATTACGGCCGTATCCGAAGATTTCTTAAGGACAAAGATACCTGGAGAATCCTTAAGTCATCTTACATCAAAGGCTACAAGGTATTTGCCTTCAGAACCGGTAATCCGGAAAAAAAATCCATCACAAAAACAATTCACAAGTTGGTTGCCGAAGCCTTTTGTGAACGTCCCGGTGAAAATCACAAGTTTGTGATACATCTTGATTTTGTCAAAGACAACAATCATGCTCAGAATCTAAAATGGGTAACCCATCAGGAGATGTATGAACATCACAAACACAACCCGAATTATAGAAAAGGGGTTGTCAGAAACTCCAAACTATCTGAAACCGAAGTTATCCGGCTGAAAAAGAAAGTCAACCGTGGTAAAAACAAATTGTATAAGATAGCCAGGGAATTTGGGATCACACACACACAGTTAAACCGGATCAGGTCCGGTGAAAACTGGAACCACATCAAAGTGGAAGATGATTAATTTATGCCTTTATGTCTGTCCATAACGTAGCTTTGCGGATTCAAGAGAATTGCAAATGAAACGTTTCGGACAGACATTACTCTTGTTCCACCGGTCTGACCTTTATTTCTTTTTTGAGTTTTCTCATTTCGTGACGAATCATAAAGGCAGTTACAATTCCTGCGAGAAAATCCGCAGCAGGAAAGCTGTACCATATTCCTTCAAGCCCAAAATGGAGAGGAAGCACAATGATAAACGGTATGAGAAACAGCACCTGCCGGGATAAACCCAAAAAGAGGGAAGGCAGAATTTTCCCCATGGCCTGATAAAAACCTGAGCCTATGATTTGAAATCCTATTATCGGCAGGGTGATTACCAATATGCGAAGTGCATGAGTACCGGTTTCTACAAGCGTCGGGTCTTCACTAAAAACAGATATCAACTCATTGCTCAGAAAGAAAAATATCAAAAATGAGACAATTGAAAAACCTGTTGTTGCCCGTATGCCTGCTCGTACAACATGCCTGACACGCTGATAATTTCCGGCCCCGTAATTATACCCGGCAATGGGCATAAATCCCTGATTGATTCCAAACAGGGGCATAAAATTAAACATCAGCAAGCGGAAAATCACCCCAAATGTTGCCACAGCAACAGCCCCTCCATACTTGAGCAGGGAATGATTAATCAAAATCACAATCAGTGTGGAGGCAGCTTGCCGGGCAAAGGAAGCCGATCCGATTCCAAAGCTTTCTTTTAAAATGGACAAATCTGGCCGCTTAATGATACCAGGAATGGACATTTTCAATACACCCCGACCTGAAAAATAATAATACATGGCCATAACAGCTCCGGTCATCTGAGATAAAACCGTTGCCAGGGCTGCCCCCTGAATGCCCCATTCGAAAACAAAAATAAATATGGGATCCACAATCAGATTCAAAACCGCTCCGATAATCATCACCTGCATGGCAAACTTTGCGTTGCCTTCAGCACGTACAGCATTCATGGTGACATTGATGAAATTCATAAAAAAACTGCCAATAAGAGCAATTTCAGTGTATTGTACTGCAAGCCGGAGGTATTCTTCACTGGCACCAAATAAAATCAATAAAGGTTCAATAAAAATAAAAGCTGCAACAATGGTCAGCAAATTTATAATGCTGATGGTATGCACGAGATTATTCAGTGTCAGACTTGCCTTTTCTTTATCGCCGGCGCCAAGGGCACGCGAAACAATGGAGGCCCCTCCCATCCCAATGGCCTGGCCAAAGATGGTAATGGTCATCAGAAACGGCATGGAAACACTGACAGCAGCAATAGCCAACATACCGACACCACGTCCGACAAATACCGTATCGGCAACATGGTAAAGGGTAACCGCCAGCATTCCCATAATGGAAGGCAAAGACAGGTTAAGCAGCAAGCGCGGTATGCTTTGTTTCCCTAATCTTTCTGATTTATCCATATCTCACAGTAAGCACATAAGGTACACAAATGTTCGCTATGCTTATTTCTTTTCAATTTTGATGATTTTAAACTCGGTGCGCCGGTTTTTGGCACGTCCTTTTTCCGTTTGGTTATCAGCGATGGGCTCTTCAAAACCATAGCCTTTATAAGTCAGCCGGTCTGTATCAATGCCATTGTCAATCAGGTAATCATAAACAGATTTGGCCCGGTTTTCTGACAAGGTTTTATTGTATGCTGCTGATCCTTTGTTATCGGTATGTCCTCCGATTTCAATGCTCACTTCAGGGTTGTTTTGCATAAATCCATGCAGTTTCTGAAGTTCTGCGTAGCTTTCATCTTTCAGTGCATATTCATCGTAATCGAAAAAGATATTATTCAGAACAACCGACTTTCCTTCGCGGATAGGCTGCAATGGAATATCCATCACATAGGCTTTTTCAGGATCTGCCAGGTCTTTCAGGGAAAAGTTTTCTGAATAAAACATGTATCCGGGCTTATCCACATTGAAAGCATACTCTTTACCGATGGGCAAAACCACAAGATAAGAGCCGTCAAATTCACTGCTCCGCTGTATGGCAGCCAGTTCACCATCTTTCAGGTTCAGCAGGCGACAATCGGCGCCCAGAGGCTCATTGGTTTGGGCATCATATACTTTACCTTTAACATATGTCACCCTTTCCGGTTGTATGCTTTCCGGTATTTCAAAACTGTATATATCCAAACCGCCATAACTATCTTGCCTTTCAGAGGCAATCATGGCAAGCCGGCCTTTTGCATTCACAATCAGGCTCCTCTCCTCGCCGTGAGTATTTATCGGATAACCAAGATTTTCAGGTTTCGACCATGTACCATCAGCCTGCAGCCGTGTCACAAACAGGTCAAAATTTCCCATACCCACGTGGCCGTTGGATGAAAAGAACAGGGTTCTGCCATCGGGATGGATAAAGGGAGATCCGTCAGCTTTCTCAGAATTGACAACATCACCAAGGTTTTGTGGTTCTCCGAACTCAAGTCCGTCGAATATTTCAACCCGCCAGATGTCATTTCGGCCAGATCCACTGGTATCTGAGCTGGAATAATACAGCCATTTTCCGTCAGCAGACAAGCTGGGATTGGATTCCCAGTAACCTGAATTCACAGGTTTTCCCAGGTTTTCCGGTTTGCTCCACTCATCTCCTTCTTTGTAACTAACATACAAATCACAACTTCCGTACCCGTCACGTCTGTTGCATGCCGTGAAAATGCACATATTACCGTCAACGGAAATGCACTGCGCCCCTTCATTTTTAGGTGAGTTTATGGTGCGTCCCATGTTCTGAATGGGATACCACTCTCCCTGGGGATCTTTTATGGTTTCGTAAAGATCTTCCTGAAATTTATCCGCATAATAGTTAGAAGAGTTGCCTGACGGGATAAGCACCGTGGTTACCAGTCGCTGTTCATCGGCTGTAAGGGATGGCCAATAATCATCATACTTGGTATTAACATTGGAGCCCAGGTTTTTCGGGTTGTAGTCAACCGGATTTTGTTTGGCCTGGTATGCAAATGTCACCCGCCGTTTGACAGCCTGATACATTTTGTTTTTTTCCAATTTGCGGCTCGTGTGCGTTTCAAAATCCTCCAGATCGTTTTTCGCCTGTTCATAGCGTCCGCCTCTGTAAGCAAGTTCAGCAAGACGCAAAAAGTACCCTGCATCGTATTCCGGTTCAATACGTGTCACCTCTCGCAGAGCATTTTCCATATTTTTCAGATCATTTTGATAGTGATAGATTTCAGACAACAATACCCATGCTTCAAGGAAATCCTCATCCTCAATGGTTGCCTCTTTACCGGCATTTATTGCCATTTCTATCCGGCGATTTGTAATGTATTCCCTGGCCTCTTCGAAATATTTTTTTGCACGGCGGCTGTTGGTATGCAACTCACCCTCCTGAGCCATCAGGCTTCCAAAGATAATTGCAAAAATGCCGGTAAGTAAAACAATTTTTTTCATGGTATCCGTAAAAATTTATGCGTTTGCACTGACACTCGCCATTGCTGGTGTTTTTTAACGTAATCCACAACCCATTTTCCGGTATCTTCAAAGCGGCTCCATTCGGGTTGCAGCATAAGGTCGCATTCTTTACTCACTCTGGCTGCTGTTTTTTCCGCCCACCGGAAATCTTCGGGTTTATAAATAATCACCTTCAATTCGCTTGCCAAACTGTAAAATTCAGGCAGGGGTTCTTTCTGTGGTTTTGGAGAAAGGCACACCCAGTCCCAAATTCCTGAAAGCGGATGAGCCCCCGATGTTTCCAGAAAAAGTTTGCATCCCTCCTTTCGGCAGGCTTCTGTAAATATGCTGAAATCATAAATGAGTGGTTCGCCTCCGGTTACCACCACGCTATCGGCACCACTTTCTTTGATCTCCTGAATGAGATCGGCCACAGGTGTCCATTTGTCCGGCACCCAGTTCCAGGTTTCTTTGGAGTCGCACCACCGGCAGCCCAGGTCGCATCCGCCTATGCGCACAAAAAATGCAGCTTTACCGGTGTTAATGCCTTCCCCCTGTACAGAATAAAATGTTTCCAGCACAGGCAATTTTTCAGGATCGTATCGTTCGTTTTTGGGTATCATTTTTTAATAATTTCATCCAGCACGGGACGGGCAGCATCCTTATGCACCATAATATTCATCATTTTCAGGCGGATATAATCTTCATGGAAAAAGCGATATCCTTTGTGTTTTCCGTCAAAACCACCTGAGCCGCTGTCCTTAATTAAAAACCAGTTTTCTCCGTTCACATTCTGATGTCCGACAATCTGTATACAATGGTCATCTGTTGTTGCTTTGTTATGTAACCTTAATTCCCTGCTGCTTTCATTGATGTATTCTGCAGGGATATCAAACTCAGGTACCACAGCCACTTCTTTCCGGCTGTCATAACCCGGTTCACTGACATCACCACAGATGCATACCGAATGACCTTGTCCTATCGCATTTTCAGTCAGTGTGTAAAAATCCTCGAGCGATACATTATAGTAATCATCGCTATGCCACCAGTTATCGGGCTCCACCAGTTCATGCTTTTCATTGTAAGGCACAGACATGGTTGACATAAAACTTACCATATCGCCGGCTTTAAACGGCATGCTCTGATAAAAGGATGTTGATGTATACTCCGTTCCCTGGTACGTAAAGGTTTCAGGCATCACACCCATGTGTGCATCCAGAATAGCTCTGATATCAGCTCTGACTTGTTCTTTATCCCATTGATTATTGGCTTTCACCGCCTCAAGGTATGCTTCCATTTCCTTTACCATTTCAGTATGTGAGTGATATTCTCTGTTTGCAGGTTTTCCCGGATAAGCAGCCTCAGGCATACAACCATATACGGGCATAATTCGCTTTAGTGCATTGGCCTCACTGCCTTGCGCAAAATAGGTCTCACCGCGGGTTTCAACAAAATGTTCAGCCCTGTCCACATAATCCCAGTACACAAAAAACATTTCCGATAAATCAATTTCCTTATTGCTTAAACGGTTAATTTCAGATTCAAAAAAGGAAGTAGCAGCAAAACACCAGCATGTTCCGGTATTGCCCTGTGATTTTGGAACAATATGCCATACAGCATTATACTTCTCAGCTTGTGTGGGATAATCATCCTCAAAATTGCAGCTAAGAACCTGTGGAAGCTCATTAGCCTTTTCAGGTTTATCCTTGAGTATGACGCGTTCATAAAACCCTGCTTCCCGTTTTTTATAGATGGCTTTATCTCCGGTATCAAAAATCTGCGCCTGCACTGACAAACCGATTAATGCCAGAATTACAATTAAATATGCATGCTTCATCCTTCTAATTTTTTACAAATTAACAAAATTTCAGGCATATTATGTTTTTTCGGTGCGATTATCTTTTTTACATACCGCCTCAACCGTTATAAAATGTAAGGTCGCAAAACAAATGCATAATTTAAGATCAGAATACACTCACAATCTATGTGTCTAATTATCTATTTCTATATTTTTCAGAATCAAAAACAACCATTTGCTGCAAATTCGTATCTTAACAGACAGTGTTATGAATGTAAGAGGAAAAAACCAGGGACTGTAAAACGTGTTGTAAGCACAGTATATTAAGGATTGCAATTAATTTTAAACAAAAAACGATATGAAAAAAATCAAACTACTCTTTTTGATGAGCCTATGGGGTGGTTTAGTTTTTGCTCAGGCGCCGCATTATTGCGACAGCGTCCAGGCAGACTTCACCTCATCAGCACCTGCATGCACAGGCGAACAGGTTGAATTTATTAACAGCGGCTATGCCAGCGCGGATTGCACTTACGAGTGGGATTTCGGTGCCGATGCCACACCGGCAACGGCCACTGGCGAAACACCCGGTACTGTTACGTATTCACTGGCTGGTTTAAAACAGGTTTCTCTCACAGTAACCGATGTTGTTACGGGTTGTGTGTCTTACAAAAACAAAGGCATACAGATATATGAAAACCCGACAGCCTCGTTTAATGCCAGCAACATGAATGTTTGTGTTAACGAAACCCTCGATTTCACAAACACAGGCAGCACAGGTAGTCAGTGGACATTTACCTGGGATTTTGGTACAGATGCTGTACCCGCAACATCCAATGCGGAGAATCCTCAAGGTGTTTATTACACCAGCAGCGGAACAAAAACCGTATCGTTGGTTGTCAGCAATGGAAACTGCACTGAATCTGCTACAATGAGCATAGACGTTGGTGTAACTCCCGATGTGGATTTTGCCAGCAGCGCTCCGGAATGTACCGGTCTTGGAGTGGATTTCACCAACCTGGGGTCTTCCACCAACAGCACATTCTCATGGGACTTTGGTTCAGGTGCAACACCTGCTACATCAACAGCAGAAAATCCCACAGGCGTAAGCTATGCAACCAACGGATCAAAACAGGTTACACTTACCATTACCAATACAACTTCAGGTTGCTCTGCTGCCATGACAGATGACATTCTGATTCGGGAAACCCCAACCGTAAACTTTACTAACTCCGGTGATGACTGTCTGGATGCTACCTTTGATTTTACCAATACAGGTAGCACCGGTTCAGACTGGACATACGCGTGGGACTTCGGAGCTGCATCAAACCCGCAGACATCCTCAGCAGAAAACCCAACGGGCATTACATACAACACTGCAGGCACAAAAGACATCAGCCTGACCATCAGTGATGCATATTGCAGCAATTCTCTGATACAAAGCATTAATGTGTATGAAACGCCTGAAGCGGATTTCACAAGCACTGCTCCCGAATGTACCGGCCTTGGTGTAGATTTCACAAATACCGGTTCATCTGCAGGCATGAGCTTTAACTGGGATTTCGGAACCGATGCCACACCGGCAACAAGTACAACAGAAAACCCGACAGATGTGGTTTACAGCTCAGCGGGAACCAAAACCATTACATTACTGGTTACCAATACCACAACCGGTTGTACGGATGAAATTCAGAAAACCATCACCATCAACCAGACTCCATCTGTGAGTTTTACATACTCTGGTGATGCTTGTATGAGTGAAGCATTTGATTTCACAAACACCGGAAGCACCGGTGGCGATTGGACCTTCACATGGGATTTTGGTGAAGGTGCGATGCCCGAAGGCGCAAGCGCTGAAAACCCCGAAGGCATACATTACGCCAGTAGCGGGAACAAAACAGTTCAACTTACCATCAGCGATGCGAATTGTTCCAATGCTGCCAGCCAGGCAGTGGAGGTATATGAAACACCTTCAGCAGATTTTACCAGCACTGCTCCTCAGTGTACCGGTCTTACCGTAGATTTCACCAACACAGGCAGCGATACGGATGTATCCTGGGCCTGGGATTTTGGTGCAGATGCTACACCCGCAACCAGCACATCAGAAGATCCTGCAGGCATTGTATACAGCACTGCAGGCACTAAACAGATCGAGCTGGTTACTACCAACACAACTACCGGCTGTACCGATACCATGGTAAAAAGCATTACCATTCACCAGACACCCACGGTGAGTTTCACGCATAGTGATAACCTCTGCCTGAGCGGAAGCTTTGACTTTGCCAATACCGGCAGCACAGGTGAAGACTGGAATTATGCATGGGACTTTGGCGCAGGAGCCGTTCCGGCAACTGCCAATGCAGAAAATCCAACCGGAGTAAATTACATCAGCAGTGGAACAAAGGAAGTAAGTTTCACCATCAGCAATGCCAATTGCTCCAACACGGCAACCGACAACCTGACGGTTCTTGAAACGCCTACAGCAGACTTTTCAAGCACTGCACCCCAATGTACAGGCTTACCGGTTGATTTCACCAACACTGGTGATTCTGTAAATGTCAGCTATGAGTGGACATTTGGTGAAAATGCTGCACCAGCCGCTTCAACCGACGAAGATCCGGCAGGCATAATTTATGACCTCGAAGGCACCAAAGAAATTCAGCTTGTAACAACCAACACTACTACCGGTTGTACAGACACAGCCATGCACACCATAACCATCAACCAGACACCGGATGTCAGCTTTACCAGCAACGCTCCGGTATGTGGTGACGAAGGCGTTAACTTTCAGAACACAGGAAGCACCGGCAGCGAATGGAATTACAGTTGGGATTTTGGCGAAAATGCCATGCCTTCAAGCTCTACCGCAGAAAATCCAACCGGTGTAATGTATGCTATGGGCGGAACAAAATCCATCACCTTAAACATTACAGACGGAACATGCTCAAACAGTTACACAGACAATATTGATATCCATGCCTATCCTGATGTAAACGCAGGTCTGGATACAACCATTTGTGCTGATGCCAATGTGCAAATCGGGACACCTGAAATCAGTGGATATACCTATCAGTGGTATCCAACCGCAACCCTCGACCAGGCAAACATTGCCCAGCCGGTTGCAAGTCCTGAGGCACAAATCACCAACTATAAACTTCTGGTCACCGATGGAGCCACCGGCTGTACAGCCATGGATACCATCAGTGTCACCATGCTGCCACCGGCCATTGCAGATGCCGGTTCGGATGTGGAAATTTGCTATGGCGATGAAATTCAGATCGGAACGGCATTGATTGAGGGTCAGTCCTATTTCTGGACACCTGTTGACGGAATAACTGAAAGCGAACGCCCCAATCCGTTTGTAACTCCGGAAGAAACCGTCACGTATACCGTACACACCAATTATGCCGGTTGCGATACCGTAACCGATGAAGTACGGGTTATTGTACATCCTCTGCCCGATATTAATGCAAGCGGAGAAAACAGTGAAGACACTGTGGAAATTGCACAGGGCGAATCAGCCCGGCTTGTAGCAACAGGCGGCGTACAATACGAATGGACTCCGGCAATGTCTCTGGACAATTCCTGGATTTACAATCCAACCGCAACTCCTGACAGCACTACCACATATACTGTTACCGGTACTGACGTTTACGGTTGTGTAAACAGCGATGACGTTATGGTACTTGTTCGTATCCCCGGACTATATATCCCCTCTGCCTTTACACCAAACGACGATGGCAGAAACGATGTCTTTTATGTTCGTGGAAAAGGAACGGTAAGCTTTGAGCTGAATATTTTTGATCGCAACGGAAACCTGCTGTATCACTCAAAAAATCCGTATGAAGGATGGGATGGTACTGTACAGGGCACAGACAAACAAGTGCCGGCAGGAGCCTATGTGTATCACACAAAAGGCGAATTCAGCGATGGAGAAAAATTCAATGATTCAGGAATGATAAACCTTATCCGATAATAAAACCAACAGATATTAACCAGAAAAAAACGATAATTATGAAAAAGATATCAATTATAATATTAGGACTTTTGATAAGTTGGGGCGCTTTGGCACAGGATGTTCGCTTTTCCCAACCGTATTCTGCACCGCTTAAAGTCAATCCGGCAACAATGGGCGCAGATGACAACATTAATTTCAAACTCAACTACCGTTCACAGTGGACAGGCATTGACGATGGCTACTCAACAGCAGCCTTTACATTTATGTCACCTGTTT
>CAYQMB010000040.1:23778-24239 GCA_964418565.1 uncultured Bacteroidales bacterium
ACGGAAACAACCTTAGCGTTGGTGTTTTTGCCATGAACGATATGGCAGGTGCCTTTCATCACATTGAAGGTATGCTGGCTGTAGGTTATAATCTCAGAATCAGCGAAAGTGGCCACTTTTTCAATACCTCAATTTATGGTGGATTCAACCAGAAGTATTTGGATACGGAAGGTTTGACTTTTGATGATCAGTATGAAGTTGGAAACTATACAGCAAGCAACCAGACCAGCGAAACCGTTATGAACGAATCGGTAATGTATATTGATGCCGGTTTTGGTCTGATGTGGTTTTACCAGCCCGATGGTGAATCAAACATCAATGCTTATGCAGGATTCTCAGCTTTCCATGTAAACTCTCCGAATGAAAGTTTACTTGAGGATGACGGAAGTCTTTTCCCGAAATATTCAAGCCAGGCGGGAATAAAAATCATGCCTGAAGGCAGTCAGTTGAGCTTCACTCCC
>CAYQMB010000041.1:0-8980 GCA_964418565.1 uncultured Bacteroidales bacterium
AAAGAAAGCACCTCCGGAGGTAAACAGCATGCCTTTGCCATCTCTCAGAGCGGAAAATACCTTATGCCAACGTTTCATAAAAAAGAACACAATTGTAAAACCGATGGCTCCGGCCATCACGCGGATGTGTGTGGAAGCCACCACATCGTAATCAGCCATGCCTTTTTTACTTAAAACCAGCCCGATGGCTTGCCCGGTAGAGCCGCCCAAAGCCAGGAGCAATCCCAGCGGATTTGTAAACCAGTCTTTAAAACGGGCTTTTTTACCATCCGGTGTTCTGGCAGGTCTGTTGAGAACCACCATCATAATGCCGGTTAAGGTAATGGTCATGCCCAATATGGCACTGGGCTCCATGGTTTCTCCAAGAATAATCCATCCGAAAACAGCAGCTATGGGTGGTGAGAGTGCCATGATTAGCATGGAAATACGTGCTCCCACAACCACAAAGGCCTGAAAAAGCAATAAATCGCCGATGGTGAAGCCTATTAATCCGGATAATGCCAGCCAGAGCAGGTTGTGTGAGCTTGCGTCAAGTGGGAGAAACAGGCCACGGCTTATCCAGCTTAGCGTTCCGAGCAGGACAAAAGCGATAAACAAACGGATTAAATTTACAGAGAGAGAGCCTATACGTTTCCCGGCTGCTTCGAAAAACATCGAAGTGGCTGTCCAGCAAAATGCTGTTGCAACGCCGGCTATTTCACCATAATACTGTTCCATATCGCATGTTAAAGGCCGCAAATATGGCAAAAAAATTGGTTCTGTCCTAAACCGTGGAAAACAGGCATGGTACTATGCCAGATATGAACCGGCGCAAGCTAAAAAGCTGTTTTGTGATTGTCGTGAGCTTTCATTGAATCATCAGGTTTTGCGTTTAATCATAAAATGCTTAGTTTTATGTAAGTAAACCAAACCCGTAGGGATAGATTTTTACATTTCTTGCTAAAGAATTCTGCATTGATAAAGTCAGAAGACAAAGGGTTTGAACGGCTAATACAGAACATAAAAGTGACTGGGAAATATGAATTAGAAAATTTTGACTTGATTATCTGGTTTGTGGTTTCAGTTTAATTAAGGCGATTTCGCCACAATTAAAAATAACGATGGCAAAAAATAAAAAAATAGAAGTACAAGGTACGGGGATCTCCATTTTCAAAGGTGAAAAAGACGACTATATTTCTCTCACTGACATTGCGCGGTATAAAGACCCAAACAATATGAACGCCATTATTCAGAATTGGCTCCGCAACAGAAATACCGTGTAATTGCTTGGGTTTTGGGAGCAGCTTTACAATCCCGGTTTTAAACCCATCGAATTCGAGGGGTTTAGAAAACAGGCAGGTCTGAATAGCTTTGTACTTACGCCCAAACGCTGGATTGAAACAACAAATGCCATCGGAATCATTTCCAAATCCGGGCGGTATGGTGGCACCTACGCCCATAAAGATATCGCCTTTGAGTTTGCCTCCTGGATTTCCATTGAGTTCAAACTCTATGTCATCAAAGAATTCCAGCGCCTTAAAGAAGAAGAGAGCAGTCGCCAAAAACTGGATTGGAACCTGCAACGTACTCTGGCCAAAGTCAATTACACCATCCACACCGATGCCATCAAAGAAAGACTGATTCCTGAGAGGCTAAGGAAACAGCAAATTTCTTATGTGTATGCATCAGAAGCGGATATGCTCAATATGGCGCTTTTCGGGAAAACGGCAGAAGACTGGCGGAACGAGAACCCCGGTTCTAAAGGCAATATGCGCGATGATGCCACACTGGAGCAACTGGTGGTGCTCTCCAACCTGGAAAGCATCAATGCTGTGCTGATACGCCAGAATCTTTCCCAATCAGAGCGACTAAAACAACTCAACGAGATTGCCATCGCCCAAATGACTTCTTTGGTCAATAACTCGAATCTGAAAAAACTCGATAAATGAAATTAGTCCCCGCTGGTGATAAGCAAGTATACTGAAGCATAAGCACAGCAACTTTTGCATTTCATCATAAAATGCTTACTTTTAAGTAAACAAACCAAAGCTGCTTGGATGATTTTTAATGCAAAAAATTATATGAGAATAGTATTGATTATAATTATTTTACTTTTATTGATGTCCTGTACGAATGAGACAGAGAGCGAGATTAATAAATATGAAAGTGAAAAGCCTGGATTGGAAATGGTTCAAATAAACTTGTATGGTTGTTTTATATATCCATCCGTATTTGTTTTCAACATATCTGATAGTTCAATACTATTTCAACCCAGTGGACATATTATAGCTACAATTGAGCCTCCAAATCATGAAAATGAAAAGAATGAAATAATTGAAGTTTATAGGCCAAAATTCTTATATTTTCATTTGGATTCTACTGAGAATCATTTTATAAACGACTCTATTATTGCAAAATTTAATGCTCATGATTTTAAGGATTCTATCAATAATGGCTTTGAAGATGGTGGTGGTGCTAGATTTATTTTCCTATATAGCAATGACTCCATCAAAGAAATAGAAGTTTGGAATGCATTTACGGAAAGACAAGCCTTATTAATCTCAAAATTTGTTGATCTAAGTTTTGAAAGGGCTAAAGATAGTTTGATGAGAGATTATTTATTGAGATTAAAATAACAGACCTAAAAAACTTCAAAGCGTTTAAGAGAATCATTCAAAACTTTGTTGAATTCTATAGCCTGACGAAATACAATCTGAAAGAGATTGACAAGTTTTTATGGATATATGGCAATCATATGTTCCCTTCAAACTACGACAAAAAGAAATAATTAAAATCACCACACAACATTATCCCCCGCTATTGACAAGTATGCTGATACAAATCTGCAGTATTGGTTTATCACGCGAAAAAGGATTGTCAGTTGTTACCGCAATCAAATAGTTCTTACCTATAAAGCCCAGAATTTATGCTAAAATGCACGATATCAGACTGTTGAAATTAGCCTTTCCCACATTTTACCGGAACACTCCCATAATCAAGGCGCCTTAACGGTCTCCGGCTTATAGCTGCCTGCTGCTCTGCGTATGCTGATATATGCAGCACAGGAGTTTACTCCGCTCCACTCTGTGCTGCATGCAGCATAAGCGCATCGCAGCAGGCAGGCTGCCAGCCTGCCTGCCCGCCAGTTTTAATTTTCATTGGTAGGCAGGCGGGCGCCCTGGCGCAGAAAGTACTGCATGTTACCACATGGTTAACTGGAGGCTAAAAGCTGTAATCATCTTAAACGCGGTACGTATGAAAGCATCTGACGGAAACTGTTAATTCGGGAGAACAGGGGCATTCCTTTGGCATTTTTGCTGAAATGTTTAATTTTGAAAATGTGCATGTTACCCACTTGTGGTTTTGGAAAATGAACGAAATGTCTGTCACCGATGTAAATGAATTTGTGACAAAAAACGGGGATTATGAAAAAACTTTTGATTTTACTTTTTTGTTTGAATACCCTTTTTGCTTTCGGTCAATCCGATTCGATAGTAATTAGCGGGCAGGTGACTGATTTTGAGGGAAATCCAAAAGAAAATGTTCTGATTATGCTCAAAGGGGATGATTTTAGCGCGTTTACAGATACCGTAACCTCTGATAAAAATGGTAAATATGCCATGAAAGTACAGAAAGGAACGTATCCCGGTCTGGCTGCCGTAAATATGAATGAATACGGGAAAACCCACCTGGAATTCTGGGCAAACAATGTTCCGGCATATAAGGATTTAAACCTGACCATCCGATACGATAAACTCGAAGTGTATGGATTGCATGTTTTCCGCGTCAAAGGTGCCTACCCTGGTTACACCATATATTTTCGTCCCATGAGCCTGTCACGCTATGCATCTGCAGATATGAAGGCTGAACTGTTGAGCATTGCACCGCCAAAAGATAGCATGGATATCGGGTGGAGATCAATGGCAAAAAAGTGAATGTTAATCTGATTCAGAAAATTAAAGAATATGCAGGCGAACAGAAGATGTTTGCTTACCTCATCCATACGGAAACAGGTTCATCTGCCCCGCAAAATCAGGATTATACTAAAATACGTGTGATAGTTGAGGATAAAGAAATGGGAGATCAGGGAGAAGCTGTATATTTTTTCGAGCATTAAGGTCAGCAAACCTCCTCTTAAATCCTATGGGGAGTAAAGTCGGTTAAAATGTTTTTGAATTTAATGGCAGTCTTAAAAAAGTGTATCACCTTGTTTTATTGTTGCTGATTTCTGCAGCATTTCTTAATTTACCAACTCCAGCTTAATCAACATCAGGGTTTGATGTATCTTTGAATCTACCTTCTGTTTTTTTTTGTACTTTGCACTCAAATTCAATCAATATGAAACAATTTCTGATCATACTGGCTTGTTTTACAGCCTCAGGCCTGATGGCACAAAACCTGCTGACACCAGAGCTTCGTACCCTTGCGGAAAATGCACATGATGAAAAAGCAGAAATCCTGATTTACCTGCAGAATGATTTTGATGTCTATGAATTTCACCAACGCATGCTGGCACAAAAAGCCGGTAAGGACAAACGGGTGAAAACTCTGATGCGTGAGCTGAAAAAATCAGCATCGGCTGCCCAGTCGGATTTTCTGAGTGAGTTGTCCGGCATAAAAGATGATGGCATCACACAAATTGAGCTACTTGAGCGGTTCTGGATTTCCAACGCTCTGCTGATGCGAGTCCCCCTAAATAAGCTGCATGTGATTGCAGCCATCCCCGGTGTTAAACACCTGGATGTCAATTCAGGTCGCTACGTGGTGCAGGATCCGGTACGTGTTGAACCGGATGCCGGTCGTTCTCCCGGCGGTATTGAAAACGGACTGGAAGCCATCAACGCACCGGCCATGTGGGAGCTGGGCTATACGGGCAGAAATACTCTCTTTCTCAGCATGGATACAGGTGTTTTTCCGGAACATCCTGCCATCACTAATCGCTTTAACGGAGACCATGTGCCAATGGATTATGCATGGTATGGCGTGCGCTCTGCTTTGCCGTTTGATCACGCATCATCCAGCCATGGTACGCATACCACAGGTACTGTGCTCGGACTTGAAGCGGCAACCAATGATACCATTGGTGTGGCCTGGGAAGCATACTGGATGGCCAGCGACCCGGTGGCAAGTTCTGAGTCGGATCTGCTCGATCCCGGCGACTTTATGAATGTCTTCCAGTGGGTGCTTAATCCCGATGGTAATCCCGAAACCACCTCAGATGTTCCTGATGTAATCAACAATTCATGGGGATATGATTATACCCTTGCTCAGCAATTCAACGCCTGCGAGCTTGAAGAAGCTCAAATATTGCAGGTGATTGAGGCAGCCGGTATTGCTTCACCTTTTTCTGCAGGAAACGAAGGGCCTGGCCCATCTACTACCGGATTCCCGGCTATGCTCGCCTATAACGACCTTAACGCCATGTCAATTGGTGCGGTTAATGGCAACACCGACGGTTATCCCATAGCCGATTTTTCATCCCGTGGGCCCACAACTTGCGTGGAAACCGGTGATTCACTTGAAATCAAACCGGAAGTATCGGCACCGGGTGTTTCAGTGCGCTCTTGCTCCGGCCGTGACGGCTATGCCAACCTGTCCGGAACCTCCATGGCTTGCCCTCATGTGAGCGGTGCATTGCTGCTGCTTAAGGAAGCTTATCCTTTTCTGGGTTCATATGAACTGAAGCAGGCCCTGTATGCTACCGCAGTTGATCTTGGTGATCCCGGCGAGGATAATACCTACGGTCGGGGTATAATAGATGCCTTTGCGGCGTATCAGTTTCTGGATATTACCTACGAACCGGTACCCCCGGTTACCGATTCTTTTGATGTGGCCGTTGAAATTACACAACCCGGACAACTGTATTTTTGCCCCGGAAGCGAAAACTGGCAGGCGGAATTTCAGGTAACAAATACAGGACAACAGGAAATAACGGAAATACAGTACCACTACAGTCTCAATTATGGCGATACTGTATCAAATGTATGGACGGGTTCGCTTACATCCGGCCAAAGTTTTACGATTGATCCCGACCCGGTTGAGCTCGTGGCAGGATACAACCAACTATACGTGTGGCTTGATTTGCCTGGCATTGAAAGAGAATACAATCGCTTTAACAACGCAGATGTACAGGGAGTTAATATGGTTAGCCTCGAGTCATTTCCCTGGAAAGAGGATTTTGAGCTCGCTGAAACCGGTTTCTTAAATTCGTCCTGGTTTGTGGACAATCCCGATGGCGACAGAACCTGGGAAGTGGCACCTGCTGCCGGAAATGATACAAGCACACGAGCGCTGAGAATGAATTGCCTCAATTATCAAAATGAAGGTGAACTGGATGCCATTTACAGCCCCGTTATCGCTTTACCGGAATCCGAAAGAATCACACTGAGTGCTGACTTTGCGTATCAAAAGCGTATGGAATATCTGTTTGCCGATAGCCTGAGGATATTTGCTTCTACCGATTGCGGTCAGACATTTCCTCATCTGTTGTTCAGCGATGGCGGAGAAACCATGGTTACCGTTGATGGCAATGCGAGTAGCAATGAGTTTGTTCCTGAAACCGCAGCAGACTGGGATACAATCAATATGGATATTAGCAGTCTGGCGGGGGAAGAAGTGATGCTGAAATTTGAAGCATTCAATGACAACGGAAGCAGCATATACCTTGATAACATCAGAGTTTATGAAGGTGGCCCTGAAAGCGTAGAATCGGTGATGGCAATGGAGTTTACGATGTTTCCCAATCCCGCAAAGGATATGGTTTCCCTGATTTTCAACCAGCCTCTGGATGAGAACAGCCACATCAGTGTGTTAAGCCTGCAGGGGACGTGCCTCAGGACTGTGCTACTGAAAAAGGGCGAACGTAAATACAGCATGGGATTGCCTGACATTGCTGCGGGTGTCTACCTTATGGAGATTAAATCTTCGTCTGGAAGAGATGTGCGCAAGCTGATAATTAAATAAAAAAATAATTGTCTGTCAGGAAATAGAGTTACATCAACTGGCTGTTTTTAAAACGCATGTCCAGCTTTATGGCTTCTGTAGTTTCTTTGTCAGTAAGCATCTCTAACAGGCTGAACGCTACTTTCGGACCAGAAGCCGGCCCGTTGGACGTGATGATGTTTTTGTCAATGACAACAGATTGATTAATGATGTTGGCACCGAAATCTGCAAGTTCCTGCAGGCGTTTGCCTTTATTCAGATCCCAGGTTGTGGCATTGCGGTTTTCTAAAACGCCTGATTTGCCAAGCGCCAGAGCAGATACACAAATGGAGGCGATGATCTTTCCGTCACGATTAAATTCCCGGATAAGGTTTAAAAGTCGTTCATCGTACGCATCTTCATAAAAACCGGCCCATTCCATGCCTCCCGGTATGGCAAGGGCATCGTAATCGCTGACCTTTATTTGGTCAAATGGCAACTCCGGTTCAACAATCAGATTCCAGCTGCATCTTAGCTTTGAGTGAAAAGCTGTGGTTGTCATATCTACCTGTTTATTGCCTGCTTCGTGGGTCCAGCCTATGATGTCGGTGAAAACACTTGCCTCGTAGGCTTCAAATCCTTGTGCTAAAAATAACAGTACTTTTTTGTTCATCGGATTGCTTTATTCATCATGCGCTAATCATCGCATTTACTTGTTTATGTTAATCAGACAGTGTTTTTTCAATTTCCCATGCAGCATCAAATCAATCTTGCTTTCCAGTTCGTCCAGTCCGATTTCAATGTTCATTTCAGACAATTGATCAGGTTTCCATTCGCTTGCCAGTTTGTTCCACAGTTTTTTACGTTGGCTCATCGGTAGATTCTGAGAGTCAATCCCAATCAGGCTGATGCCACGCAGGATAAACGGAAATACCGTTAGGTTAAGCTTAGGTGATGCTACATTTCCACAGCAGGTTATGCTGCCGTTTGCAGCCGTTGACTTGATGATGTTCTCCAGAATCACACCCCCTGTGGTGTCAATTGCGCCTGCAAACAGAGGTTTCAATAACGGCTTATTGTCCATGTTTTCAACCTCCTCACGCGGCATGATTTTATCTGCTCCAAGGCCCTCTAAATACGATTTCTGAGATGCTTTGCCAGTGATGGCAGTAACTGAATAACCCAGCTTTGAAAGCATGGAAATACTCAGGGACCCAACACCTCCGGTGGCTCCGGAAACAATGATTTTCCCATCGGAAGGTTTTATGTTTTCTGCCAGTCGCATAACAGAAATGCCTGCTGTCAAACCGGCTGTACCGTACATCATGGCTTCTTTCATGCTCAAATGTTCAGGCAAATGGATAGCCCATGCAGAGGGGACACGTATGTATTCACTGAATCCCCCATCCGTATTCATGCCCAGATCGTAGCTTGTTACTATAACCTTGTCGTTTGTTGTGAAAGCAGGATCTTTGGATTCAACAATGGTTCCAACGGCGTCTATACCCGGAGTGTGCGGGTATTTTTTGGTGACGCCTTTGTTGCCCGAAGCAGAAAGAGCATCCTTATAGTTTAGTGATGAGTAGGATAGCTTGATCAGCAATTCGCCTGATGGTAAATCCTCAATGGTTTTTGTTTTTATTGTGCGGATATATTGGCCGTCTTTTTCTTCAACTACAAACGCTCTGAATTCCGGATTTTCCATGTGTTTTTGTTTCTGTTTAATCGTTAAACGTATTTTTGAGGGCTTTGTTCATTTGATGGCTTCGCGGAAATCTGCTCTGAGAAATCAGGCGATTTCATATCGCTAATGTGGATAAATACGTTTCAACCTCAATCCGTAACCAAAAACTCACAGAGGTTTCTATTTCCCGTGCGTATGCAACCCGCATTCCTTCCCGGATGACTGTTCCCACCACCACCTGCCGGCACGGAAATCTTCTCCGGGCTCAATGGCACGTGTGCAGGGAGCACAGCCAATGCTGACAAAGCCTTTGTCAAACAGTGTGTTGTACGGTATGTTTTTGTCGCGGATACGTGCCTCCACATCATCCAGCGTCCAGTCAACCAGCGGATTCAT
>CAYQMB010000041.1:9080-22714 GCA_964418565.1 uncultured Bacteroidales bacterium
TAATCCGTAATAACCTGATCTTCCAGGCCAAAACTGGTGGTGAAAATGCATTTGCCGGGAAACTGCCGGGAAATGATTTCCAGGCGTTCTTCGATTGGTTTATTGTTAAGCGATTTGCGGATGGTATCTGTGTTCATATTAGTCATGATTGCTTCTAAAAGGGTTTAGTATTATTCGTTTGACAATTTTACGGCGAATCATAGAATTTCGCCGTATGATAACTCGCATCCGGCCCCAGCGTACACTTGTCCAGGCCCGTTCGTGAAGAAAATACAGCAGCATCTTAATGCCCGATTCTGCCACAGCAACACCTGTTGCTTTTTGAGCAGCGTGGGGATCATCACCAAAAAACAACATGGCCAGAGCAAAAGTGGTGGCCGATGCAATAACACGCCAGGTAATGGCCTTGGCAATGCTTTTTACAGGTCGGTCTCTTACGGTTGAAATTCGCTTAGCCTTTTTTCTGGCTTTTCGCTTTGCCCGTGCCGTCTTGTATTCTTCTGTTTTCTTATCAAACATTCAGCGTTTCTGCATTCAGTTTTTCAAAGGTTGAAAATAGTAAGAGATGAATAAGTAAAAGTACGAATTTTGAAATTCGTATTTGTGCGAAAAGTGTTTTAAGAAACTCTTAGCCAATGTAATAATTGTTTAGTCGCTTTTTCTCTGAGTGCATTGTTTTTATTACTTTTGCTCGCATTACAATTAAAACAGTTATTAATCATGACGTACACGAAAGTATTTTTTTTAGCAATATTGATGATGCCATTTCAGGTTTTGTTGGCCATAAATTCACCTTCAAATGTTTCTCCATCTGATGGTGCAACAGACCAGGCAGTTTCCCTGACACTTGACTGGTCCGCGGTGAGTGGTAATTCCGGTTATATTTATCAAATTGATACAGTCAGTAGTTTTGACTCCCCGGCATTGGTGGAGGGCGATTCTCCTATGAATACTTCGGGAACCATCGTAAGTGATCTGAGATTCGGTACTACTTACCACTGGCGTGTACGGGCATATGATGATGTTGATACCTCTGTCTGGTCAGTACCAACCGAATTTGCCACCACAGATCAACTGACCAATGTTTCTCCATCCGATGGTGCAACAGATCAGGCAGTTTCCATGGCACTTGACTGGTCAGCTATTTACGGAAATTCCGGCTACATTTTTCAAATTGATACAGTCAGTAGCTTTGACTCTGCTGAATTGGTGGAGGGCGATTCTCCCGTGAATACTTCGGAAACCACCATCAGTGATCTGAGGTTTGGTACTGTTTACTACTGGCGTGCCCGGGTTTACAATGATGTTGATACGTCTGCCTGGTCAGTGCCAACCGAATTTACCACCACAGATCAACTGACCAATGTTTCTCCATCCGATGGTGCTGTCAATCAGGATGTCGGCCTTGACATTGACTGGTCTTACATCAGCGGCTTGTCCGGATATTTGTACGAGCTTGATACGGTTCCCGATTTTAGCTCGCCTGTTTTATTTAGTGGCTCTGCTGGCTCTTCCCCTTCTGAGGCAAGTGTATCAGACTTGTATTTTGGCACCACGTATTACTGGCGCGTGCGGGCTTACAATGGTGTTGATACGTCTGCCTGGTCAGTACCAACCGAATTTACCACAGCAAACCAGCTTACCAATGTCTCACCATCTGACGGAGCAGTGAATCAGGATGTCGGCCTTGACATTGACTGGTCTTACATCAGCGGCTTGTCCGGATATTTGTACGAGCTTGATACGGTTCCCGATTTTAGCTCGCCTGTTTTATTTAGTGGCTCTGCTGGCTCTTCCCCTTCTGAGGCAAGTGTATCAGACTTGTATTTTGGCACCACGTATTACTGGCGTGTCCGGGCTTACAATGGTGTTGATACTTCTGCCTGGTCTGTCGCAACAGAATTTACAACAAGCGATCAACTGACCAATCTTTATCCGTCCGACGGTGCTGTCAATCAGGATGTCGGTCTTGACATAGACTGGTCTTACATCAGCGGCTTGTCCGGATATTTGTATGAGCTTGATACGGTTCCTGATTTCAGCTCACCTGTTTTGATGAGTGGCAACAGTGGTTCTTCATCTTCTGAGGCAAGTGTATCTGACCTGTATTTTGGCACCACCTACTACTGGCGCGTGCGGGCTTACAATGATGTTGATACGTCAGAATGGTCAGATGTAACAGATTTTTCCACAGTATCAACGCTTTCAAATACGTCGCCGGCTGATGGCAGCATGAATATCGCGGTTAATCCAACCCTTGACTGGTCGTATATCTCTGGTCTGGATGGATACATCTGTCAGGTGGATACATCCGAAGCATTTAATTCACCGCTTCTTCAGCAACTAACCTCACCTTCAGGAAGCTCTCAGGCAGATGTGTCCGGCTTACTCTTTGGAACAACCTATCATTGGCGGGTTGCTGCTTATCATACTCAGGACACATCCGAATGGACTGATGTCTGGGAATTTACAACAGACTATGAGCTGACAGAAGCACCCGTGCTTGTAAGTCCTGCCGACCAAAGTACAGATATATCGTTTGAATCAGTGGCAGCAGAATGGTCGTCTGTGGATGGAGCGGATTCATATCAGTATCAGTATAGCACAGATCAAGCATTTGAAACATCTGTTAACAGCGGGATGACTTCACTTTTTACATCAAACTTTTCTGATATGCTGCCACAAACGGCTTATTACTGGCGTGTTCGTGCTGCAAATGACAATGGTTATTCACCGTGGTCGGAAGTGTGGATGTTCACCACGGAAAGCACTCCTCTTGAGCCTCCGGTGCTGGTTTCTCCTGAAAATAATGCTACAGGTGTTGATCCTTCAGAAGTTGACCTGGTTTGGCAGGATGTGTTTGGAGCAAGTGAATTTGATTATCAGGTATCAACAGATTCATCTTTTGAATCCGGTGTGACAAGTGGTACTTACAATGATACCGTGTTTAGTGTTATTGGAGTATCTGAAGAAACACAATATTTCTGGCGGGTGAGATCCGGTGATGGTACTCAGCAAAGTGACTGGTCTGAAACCTGGTCTTTTACGACCGGCCTGTATATCGGAATGCAGTTTCCAAATGGTGACGACTTTCAGATATATCCAAATCCTGCCCGTGATTTTGTGTGTTTTAAAAACCGGCCGGCCATTGGTTCCGTTGTAGAAATACTGAATGATAAAGGACAGTTGGTAATGAAACACGAATTGAGGACAAATCGCCTGGATGTCTCTGCCCTGCCTGCCGGTGTATATGTTGTCAGAGTGTTTTCAGAAGGTAAACAGTCGTATGGAAAGTTGTTGATCCGTTAATTTATTTGCGCTGAAAGTTGTGTTGTCAACAATTAGAAGTAAAAGCTGTTTATCTCCAAAAGAGAGAAAATGAAAATGTCGTTTTGCTTAATTGCTTTCATCGTATTGACATCAACAACTATGGCACAGGAAAATGAAGATAATTACAAGGAACTCAGTCCTGAGGAAAAGCGGGTAATCATTAACAAAGGCACTGAAATGCCTTTTACCGGCAAGTACGAGGACCATTGGAAAGAGGGAGTCTATACCTGCAAACGCTGCGGAGCACATTTGTATCGCTCATCAGCCAAATTTGATGCGCATTGCGGATGGCCCAGTTTTGATGATGAAATAGAAGGAGCTGTAACACGAAAGACCGATGCGGATGGTGTTAGAACAGAAATTATTTGCAGCAATTGTGGCGCTCACCTGGGACATGTATTTACCGGCGAAGGATTTACTGATAAAAACATACGCCATTGTGTGAATTCAATCAGCATGGAATTTATTCCTCTTGACGAGCTGGATACGGAGTGACATTATTCCACGGCAGAATTTTCTGTGAAATAATCATCCGGAAAATTAACCAGAAAGACCTTGCTTGTTGCCCTGGTAATTGCTGTGTACATCCAGCGATAATATGATACTCCCATCATGTCTTCGGTGACATACCCCTGATCGATAAAGATTGAATGCCACTGGCCTCCCTGGCTTTTGTGACAAGTCATGGCGTAGGCGTATTTTACCTGCAAAGCGTTTAAAAACGGATCCTTACGCATTGCCTCTCTCTGTTTTTTAGCATCCAGGTGCTGATAATCAAGTTTAACATCTTCATACAGCTTCCGGCTTTCCTCCCCTGGTAGTGATGCGGAGTTGATTTCCAGTGTGTCGAGCAATAAACGTGCTTCAATTTCCAGCTCCGGATAATCCACAAAGCGCAATTCAGCATCCTGAAACCTGTGACCGTACATGTCAGTTGCATTTTTCAGCCTCACGATTTCCACCATATCACCATTGGCAATGAACTCAATGGGTGCTTTTTCCGGTAGCCAGGTATAATTGTTTTTTACAACCATCAGCAAATCTCCGGGCGAGAGCTCCTCTTCACGCCAGAGAATTTGATTGCGGATGCCCTGATTATAAATGTTAGCGTTTTTATTGGACCGGCAAACCACTTTTACTTCGTCCATTCCATGTCTGTCATATTCGGTCTCGAGGGTGTCCACAAGTTCATTACCGGTAATGCGTTCGATATCTGGATAGGGAGTGGTATTGAATTGCGGAAGTCCGTTTGGATTGCTGATTAAACGCTTGCGTAAGGCAGTTGCATTCATTAAAATCCCGGAATCTCTGGCCTGGCGGATGACTTCGGTCATTTCATGCTCGCTGACATGCATGCCCATGGCAGATAATTCTGTTGCGTCGAGGGCAGGAGAGAGGTCTGTGTTTACCGGTGGCAGTTGGGCTGTATCACCAATCAAAATTAGTTTACAATTATTCCTGCTGAATACAAATTGCAACAAATCATTTAACAGGCGTCCGCTGCCAAACATGCTGTTGGGTGCAAACTCATTGGATATCATGGAAGCCTCATCAACAATGAAAACCGTATCGCCACGCTTATTAAAGCCCAGACCAAATCCGGAAAACATGTTGCTGCCGGATTTCTGACGATAAATTTCTTTATGGATGGTGTAAGCGGGGAATCCACTGCTATGTGATAATACCTTTGCAGCTCTGCCGGTAGGTGCCATTAACTGAAACCGTACTTTCATTTTATCAAGGCTCTGTACGAACGCACTGATGATGCTGGTTTTTCCTGTGCCTGCATAGCCTTTGAGAATAAAAACGGATTCATCTACTGATGTGAACATAAAATTTTCCAGTTTATGCAACAGATGCAGTTGATCCTGCGTTGCATCATATGGAAAGAGACTTAGGATTTGATTTGTGAGAAAGTTTTTTATCATTTTGATTGAATCCTGCGGATTTTTCTTAAAAAATACTAATTTTGCTGCAAACCTTAGTGGGTTTTAACATCAAACAACGAGGAATCGAAATTATAAAAATTAAAGAAACAATGAACAAAACAGTCAAAATCGTTATTCAAATTGTATTGTTGGGCGTAATTGTGCTTTTGGCTTTCCTTATTGTGAAAGGCATTCAGAAACCGATTGAGTTTGAAAAAGAAAGGGTTGAACGTTTTAATAGTGTGATAAAGCGGCTCGAAGATATCAGAACAGCTCAGGTTGAGTACAAAAAACAACAAGGGTATTACACTCCCCACTTTGATACTCTGTTAAATTTCGTGAAATCGGAAGAGATGCCCGTGGTGAAAAAAGAAGGCTTTGTGCCGGATACACTAACTGAGAAAAAGGCAGTTGAACTCGGAATTGTCAGCCGGGATACAACCTACATTCCTTATATGGATACCTTGTTTAAGCACATCAGTTATCCCATTGATTCTATGCCCTATATTCCTTGTGGAACACATGCAAAATTCCGCATGGATACCGCAACAGTAATGACAGGCTCAAAAGTAGAGGTAAAAGTATTTGAGGCACGTGTAAATAACTGGGATATTCTTGATGGTATGGATCGTCAGCTTATTGTAAATTACAATGCTGATCGTCAGGATAGCGTATTGCGCGTTGGCTCACTCGAAGAGGCTACCAACAATGCAGGTAACTGGGAAAATTAATCCGTTGAAATGCAAAAAATATCCGTTCTTGATAACGATTTAAAAAATAGTAGCTTTCAAAATTGTTCAATATCCGTTCTGTCTGCACAGGACGGATATTGTTTTTCTGTAAAAGATCAGCAGGAAAATCGTTTTATGGCTTTGCGTTCATATCCCGGGAGTGATGCGCATACAGCCTCTGATATTTTCACCGACCTCAAGGAATTCAAGGAGTCCATCTGGAATAAAGATGCTGAAGTTCCCGTTTCCCGGCTTGTGTTCGCCGTTAAAGATTGCCTGCTACTGCCAAAGGCTTTTGGTAGCCCTGAGCAGTTGAAAAGCATCCTTGGGTTTCATTATCCCGACAGGGTAGGAAAGAAAATCCTTTATACAGGTTTTTCCGGCAGAGACTATATGCTGGCTGGTTTAGTGGATGCCGATAAACATGCAGAATTGAAGTCCGGGTTGAATCCCAAATCTGTTATCCTGAGCCCGGCATCCTTGCTTGATGCTGCTGAAAAATACACCAAAAATAAAACCGGACAGGCTGTTTATGTGCAGGTATGGAGCGGGTATGTCGAATTGCTGGCTTTTAGTGATGATAAGCCGCTCTTGTACAATACAACTACATACAAAACTGGTAACGACCTGGTATATTATATGTTAAATCTCTACAAGCAATTAATGCTGGATCCCAAAAAATGCCCTCTGATGTTTGCCGGTTTTGTGGAGAAAAACGATACGGCGGTGGTGCAACTGAATAAATTCATCAATCACATTTTCCTGGAAACCCTGAATCCCGATAAAAATTATTCTTATACCTTTCAGGATACCCTGCCGCATTATTTTGTGAATTTTTTAAACCTTGATTAAATGCGTATTATTTCCGGTAAGTTTAAAGGCAGACAGATACATCCGCCTAAGCGATTTGTTGGACGGCCAACAACCGATTTTGCCCGTGAAAGTATTTTCAACGTCCTTAATAATCACTACAACCTTGATGAAGTCCGTTTCCTTGATCTTTTTAGCGGAAGTGGTGCGTTTACATATGAAATGGTTTCAAGAGGCTGTACCGACATTACAGCCATTGAAATTGATGAAGCACAGGTGAGGTTTATTGAGAAAACACTGGATGGTTTACAGGCTGATGGTTGTGAGGTGTATAACGCTAACGCAATTGGTTATCTGGAACGAACCATGGACGAGTTTCACATTATTTTTGCAGATCCACCCTTTGATTCCGACGAGTATGAAGAAGTTCACAGACTGGTTTTTGACCGTAACCTTCTGAGACCTGGTGGTTTGCTGGTGATGGAACACAATAAAAAGCACGATTTTAGCCAGTTGCCTCATTTCCTCGAACAACGCAAATACGGTACGGTTAACTTCAGCATATTTGAGCAGAAAATGGATGAATAACTCATTCTTTTTACTATCTTTGGTTGCCTATGAACAGCATGCAATCTGATAGGTATCATATACAATCGACGGTACTGAATACACAGGTGGATTTTGATCGTTCCGGTCAGAACAATCTGCCTGATCCTGAATCTGCATTGCTTGTTACTGATGATAATCTGTATCGGAATTACCGCGATTTGATTGATGATTACAGACACATTTGTCTGCCCCCCGGAGAAGATTCCAAAAGCAGTGAGCAATTAGTTCGCCTGTATAACTGGTTTATAGAAATGCAGGCAGACCGGTCTGCTACTGTTATTGCATTTGGGGGTGGCGTGGTATGCGATATTGCTGCTTATGCTGCCAGTACCTATATGCGGGGATTGCCACTGGTGCTTGTGCCTACAAGTCTGCTTGCTATGGCCGATGCTGCCGTGGGAGGAAAAAACGGAATTAATTTCCATGGTCATAAAAACATAATCGGCACAATACGGCAGGCAGATAGAACAATCATTACGGCTGCTTTTTTAAAGACTTTGCCCGAACTGCATTATTTGAACGGACTGGCTGAAATTGCAAAAATCGCTATGATTATGGACGAGCCTTTGATGAACATTCTGGAACGTTCAGCA
Organism: uncultured Bacteroidales bacterium; assembly: GCA_964418565.1. Taxonomy (GTDB): domain Bacteria; phylum Bacteroidota; class Bacteroidia; order Bacteroidales; family ML635J-15; genus JAQIBY01. The sequence goes on from CAYQMB010000041.1 coordinate 17,082, forward strand.
AATGCAATCCTCAATCGGGATGTCAATGTGATGGACACAGTTATTCATACTGCAGTACGGAATAAATTGACCCTGGTGGAAGCTGATGAACAGGATAAAGGTCAGCGACACATACTGAATTTCGGCCATACCATCGGACATGCTCTTGAAATGGAAGATAATGTGCTTCACGGTTTTGCTGTTAGTAAAGGAATGGTTGCAGCTCTGAGCTTGTCCCGAAAATATGGTATGCCGGAACAGGATTATCACAAATGCATATCATTGCTGAAAGCCCTTAAGCTCCCGGTTGATTTTGAGATGAAGGATAACTATCTGCACCATATGAAACTTGATAAAAAGCGACATCATAATGATATGCGCTTTGTTTTTCTTGAAGCTGCAGGTAAAGCCAGGATAGAAACCTTGAATTTTGAACAATTTAAAAGCATGATGTATGCTACATGAAATAAAACCGGCAAGTTTAAATGGCAAGATGATAATGCCGGCTTCTAAAAGTTTTGTGCAACGCTTTATTGCTGCCGCCAGCCTGGCCAAAGGAATGTCTGTTATACACAATCCGGGACGATCTGAGGATGTTCTGGCTTCTATGGCTGTTGCTGAACGACTTGGTATGTACGCCAGGACATTAAGCAATGGAGACATTATGCTGCAGTCCGATAAACCCTTTGCCGGTGGTGTGTTGTTCTGCCGTGAGTCAGGTTTGTGTGCCAGAATGTTTGCACCTATCGCTGCTACGTTTGGCGTGGATTTTAGCATCGATGGTGAGCGTAGTTTAAAACGGCGTCATTTAGTGCATGAATTAAAGCAACTTGAACAATTTGGCATGTCTGTAAATGCCGTTAAAGGAGACATTCCTGTTTCCCTTTCGGGAAAGCTTCAGGCCGCTGCGGCCATTATAGATGCGAGCCGCAGTAGTCAGCTGCTTACAGGATTACTTATGGCTTTGCCTGTTTGTGATCAAAACAGTACCATTACTGCTGAATCTCTGGTTAGCAAACCCTATGTCGATATGACCGTCGATATGCTTAAACGTTTTGGCGTTGAGGTAACAAATGACGGAAATAAATATCTTATACCGGGTAATCAAACCTATAAACCCCTGGAAACAAATGCGGAAACCGACTGGAGTGCTGCCTCGAACATCATGGTAGCTGCTGCACTCTGTGGCGAGCTCGAAATCAGCGGACTGAATTACGATTCATTCCAGGCAGATAAAACCATTGTCAGTGTGTTTGAAAAAAGCAATGTTGATTTCACCTGGCTTGACGATACAAGTATGATTGTAAAGAAATCCAGCCCCAGTGCATTTACGCTTGATCTCACTGATGCCCCTGACTTATTCCCTGCGGTTGTCCCGCTGGCGCTTCGCGCGGATGGCCCCTGTCGTTTTACTAACGTTAACCGGCTTGTCAACAAAGAATCCAATCGTTTGAAAGCGGTTATTCGTGAATACACAAAGCTGGGCGCCCGCTTTGAGGAAAAAGGGGATAACAGCGTGCTTGTCTATCCGGGGAAACTGCATTTTTCAAATGTGAACTCCTGGGGAGATCATCGGATTGTTATGAGCCTCAGCATTGCCGGGATGGCCAATGAGGGAGTATATATTCATGACTCAGGGCATGTTGCCAAATCATGGCCTGACTTTTTTAACCAAATTCAAAAAGCAGGAGGTAAAATCAGTGCACACTTACGGTAACATATTCCGGATTCATATATGGGGAAGTTCGCATACACCGGAAATGGGTGTCCTTATTGATGGTGTGCCTCCCGGAATGGAAATTTTTGCGGATGACTTTACTGAAGCTCTTAACAGACGTCGTACCGGGGTGAAAGGAAGCAGCCCGAGAAAGGAAGCTGATGTGCCGGCAATCCGTGCCGGTGTTTATCAGGGAAGAACGACCGGAGGCCCTCTGCATATTGTATTTGAAAATCAAAATCAGAAACCCGGAGAATATACAGAACGTGAATTTCCCAGACCGGGCCATGCAGATATGGCTGCAAAACAAAAATACAAGGGCTTTAACGATCCGCGTGGTGGCGGTTTCTTTAGTGGCAGAATGACAGTGCTTTTGGTTGCTGCCGGAGTTGTTGCCAGGAAAATAGTGAACAATATTCAGTTTCAGAGTGAGGTGATATCGGTTGGCGGACAAAGCTCATGGCAGGCTGTGCTTGATGAGGTAATTGCATCCGGCGACTCTTTGGGAGCTGAAGTGAAAACACGGATTGAAGGACTGGAACCGGGTTTGGGAGAACCGTTTTTTAACAGCATAGAGTCTGAAATTTCGCGTCTCATTTTTTCAATTCCGGGTGCCAAGGCAATTGCTTTTGGTGACGGATTTGCCGCGGACAAAATGAAAGGTTCTGAATTTAATGATGCCATCATGGACAAGAGCGGAAAAACCGCCAGCAATCACAATGGTGGGATAACCGGAGGTGTCAGCAATGGCATGCCGGTGGAGTTTTCCGTTAAATTTAAACCAACACCAAGCATTCAAAAAACACAGCAAAGCTGGAAACCTGCTCCGGACAGGGTAGAAGCTGTTCAGGTTAAAGGTCGCCACGATGTCTGCTATGCCTTAAGAGCACCGGTAATCCTGGAGTCTGTGGCTGCCATTGCCCTTGTTGATCTGATGATGCAAAAGAAAGGCAGGGAACTATGAGTAAGCAAAACTTTCTCGAATCGGTAGCTTCTTACCTCACGCATCATCACAAAAACGATCTGGTGGACCAGGTGGTGGTTGTGCCAAACATCCGTGCGGGTTTATACCTGCGCCGATATCTGGGTGAACGCATGAATGGTCCGGGATGGGCACCCTCAATTGTTTCTATTCAGGATTTCTTCCATCAGCAATCCGGCTTCAAGGCAGAGGAACCTATACCACTGGTGTTTGAGTTGTACAAATGTATCCGTAATATCGATTCAGGCTTATTTGAGTCGTTTGACGCTTTTTATCCCTGGGGGGAAATCATTCTTTCTGATTTTAACGATATTGATAAAAACCTGGTGAATCCCAATCAGCTTTTTGCCAATCTCAGCGATCTGAAAAAAATTGATTTGCTTTATTCTGATGTCAATGAGGAGATTGTCGAGCATATACGTCAGTTTTGGCAACTGTTTGATGTGGAGGCTCCAACCCATGCCAGAGAACGGTTTTTGGAAGTGTGGCAGCACATGGCCCAATTGTACAGCGATTTTCATGAGGCCCTTAGCTCAGTCAATGCCGGATACGAAGGTATGATTACCAGACATGTGGCAGAAAACCTCGATAATGAGTTGTTTCCCGAACAAAAGCCACAGCATTTCTTTGTGGGATTTAATGTTCTGAGCAAAGCGGAGGAAAATGTGTTTCGCTATTTTAAAAATCATCACAACGCGCAGTTTTTCTGGCAGTATGATGAACACATTATGAAAGACCCTCTGCATGAAGCGTTTCGTTTTGTTCGTGAATGGATTAGCAAATTTCCTCCGCCATCTGATTTTGCATATCAGCCTGAGATAAAGCAGAAATCTGTGATGAACGTATATTCGGTTTCATCAAAAACAGCTCAGGCAAAACTGGCTTCACGCTTAATTGAAAACGAAATTCAACCGGTAGACCCTGATCTTGAGCATACCGGACTGGTTCTTCCGGATGAATCATTGCTCCATCCGGTGTTGTTTTCTGTCCCCAAGTCTGTAAAAAATGTCAATGTAACCATGGGGTATCCTTTGTCATACGCGCCTCAGACATCTCTGATACGGATGCTCTCACGCTTACAGGATAACTACAGAAATGCCGGTTATTATTACCAGGATGTGTTGAGAATACTGAATCATCCCCTGATACGCACTGTATGTGAGGATAAAACCATTGAGCTGAAACGGATGATATTCGGGCAGAGTTTGCTGCGTATTCCGATGGATGACTTAAAGCCTGACGAGTCTCCTTTATTGCGCGAGGTGTTTTCACATACCGAGGATGTAATGGAAATTGGTACGTACTTTAGCCGGATTCTGAAACGCATTTACGAAGAAATGCGGGAGGCTGAAGATGCTGAGTTTGATAAAGAGGTTGTTTATCAGATGTATCGGAATATTAACCGTTTTAACGAATACCTTGTCAGGGATAAAATCCATTTCCAGTCATCAAAAACATACCTGTGGCTGGTGTCTTCTATGCTGAACAACCTGAGTGTTGCGTTTTCCGGTGAACCCATGCGGGGGCTGCAGGTAATGGGAATGCTTGAAACGCGGCTGATTGATTTTGATAAGCTCATTGTTTTATCCATGAATGAAGGGCATTTTCCGGGACAAAGCTTCAAAAAAAGTTTTATTCCTTACAACCTGAGGCGTGCATTCGGATTGCCCACCATTGAACTGCAGGATGCCATACATGCATATTATTTTTATCGCATGATTATGCACCCTGATGCTGTTTATCTCATCTATAACAGCTCGGACGAAGGCTTTAACAAGGGTGAAAAGAGTCGCTACATTCAGCAGATAGCCCAGGAAATGAAGGACAGACTTCCCTTGAAGGAGATACCGGTTTTTCATCAAACCGAATCAGCCAAAAAAGAGAAACGCAGCCTTCAAAAAGACAGCCATGCCTTATCACTTCTGAAAGAATATCAGGGAACATCGCCCGCCAGGCGCTTTTCGCCATCCCAGTTGAACACTTACATCAGGTGCTCTATGGCCTTTTATTACAAATACATTCTTGGTTTGAAAGAACCGGATGAGATGACTGAAAAGGTGGGAAACCTGGAGTTTGGGAATGTGTTGCACAATGTTATGTGCGAGTTGTATGAGCCATTTGTGAATCAAACTGTTGGAAAACCGGAGCTTGTTGCCCTGAAAAAAGATCAGAAACGAATTTCCAGCCTGGTAGAAAATCACTTTCGTGAGGAAATGAAAATCCGGGGCGAAATCAGCGGCATTAATGCCCTGGGCCTTGAGGCGGTAAAAAAGTATGTGTATAATCTCCTTAACGCTGATATAGAAAGGGTTCCCTTTGAATATCTGGCAGGTGAGAAAAAATACCTGGCAAGTGTTGAGCTTACCTGTAAGGATGATGTGTTTATCTGCGGCCTGCAGGGAACCATTGACAGGCTGGATAAAACCGAGTCTGACCTGCATATCATTGATTATAAATCCGGACGTTCACAGGGTGGGGGAAGGGTTGTTCCTTTAGAGCGCTTGTTTGAGCGTTTTCGTAAACCGGATGTTGACCATGCTTTTCAGGTGCTGTTTTATACCTGGCTTGCTGATAAGCAGGATGGGGGCGAGCTTTACAGTTCCTGTAATCTCAAGCCTTTGTTGTATTATGCCCAGTTAAGTGAGCCGGTTCATGAAATTAAGATAGAGGAAAAGCACATCCGGGATTACAGAGAGCTGCTGGAAAATTTTGAAAACAGGCTTTCACAACTTATCGGTGAGATATACAATCCTGAGGTGCCGTTTGAGATGACAGATAAAAAAAGTGCTGTTTGTGAAAACTGTCCCTATTATGGTTTGTGTTTTGGGGTTTGATTAATGTTTTTGGAATTTCTTTATTATTTGTATGTCCTTGGATCTTGCCGAAAGCAGATACATTCCCGGTGCAAGTCCACTGACATCAATTGATTTATGAACGTTGTCAGTATGCAGGTTA
>CAYQMB010000042.1:0-22351 GCA_964418565.1 uncultured Bacteroidales bacterium
GACATTTTGTCCCTAACGGGACATAAAAGCAACACGGATTTTACGTACTGCTCATCGCAACGTCAGTATTGTCACGACCCTGGTGACAAAGCTGCAGCCAGTAGCTCTCATAGCCAACAAGTCCGCCTGGAAAACCTGTTACCATAAGCCACAATTGTGCCTGGCGGGCACTGCTCGTGCTTTCAGAAGATTTGCAGGAAAATACGGTTTGGCGAAGCCTGTCTCCGCCAGCGGTCGGACAGGCGGCGCAACGAAGTGGAGACGGAAACTTCTTTGCCAAGCCCGCCTGCCAACCGCTATTGCTTTTACATGGCGGGCAAGCTTTCTTGTTTGGCAGACAAGAAAGCGGGGTAATTTTCTCAAGCTTTTGGTTCTTTTGGGTGGTAAGCTTTTGTCGAACAATGGTAGAAAATAAAGAAATGAACAAATTATGCTGAAATACTTTGATAAAATGCACCGGGTCACCCAAATCACATTTTATAAAAGCATGATTTGCTGATTATCAGATGCGATATTTGAAATAATTAATGTAGTGCACAAAACAGGTTTTATATTCATGCTCCTGTCACAGTGGGAGAGAAAGAACAGAATATTCCTGAGAGGCTTAAAGTCAGTCCTGACCGGCTTCAAAAAATCGATAAAATTCCTCGCCGTTGATGCTGTCTGAAATCTGCATGTATTCAATAATTTCTTCAGGCAACATATAGTACTTCCGTTTGTAATTGATGTAATTCGGGCTGGCCTGGCTTTTGTTGATGATGAAATCACTGAATGTAAAAACCTGACATCCAAGTCCGTGGTCTATTGCCTGTTGGTCCACGTGATACTCCAGTTTTTGTCTGTATTTTGAGCTGAAAACATATTTTATGCCCATCCTCATCATCTCAAAGCTGCTCATTCTGCTGTAATCCAGTATGTGCGATAATTCATGTCCTACCAGACCGATTTTAGCATTGTACGGCAATTCGGCGTAATAAACGGATTTGCCTTGTTTGTTTTTATTGTTGATGAAAATCCAGAAGGAGCGATTGTCAGGTTTTTTAAAAACCGACCAGAAGGACGGGCGGGTAGCGGCAGTGGTTTTTATTTTCTTTTCGCGAAAATGGATTTCGGTATAATACAAGTCAGGATAGTGTGCCAGGGATATGTAAAATGCCGGTGCGTAGGCGGTGTCAAGGTAGGTGCTTTGAGAAATATCTGAAGACAGGCTGTCAGAGATTTCCGGCCAATCGGATGTCTGGTAAAAACATGTGTCCGGAAGATCCTGAGCTGTAGCGGAAAAAATCATACTCAAAACAAATACCAGGCTTATCCAACATCTTTGCATGTCACAAAGTAAAGGAATTTTCGGCAGAAAAATTATCTCCCTGCCAATTCAGTTAGTTGATTACTACTTTTTGAGAATTCACATTACCTGTCTCCGGATGTTGAATATGCATCATATAAAAACCTGTAGAAATACCTGATACCTCAATATAATTGGATTCTCCCTGCTTTATAAGCTTGCCGGCCGCGTTGTATAAAGCGTAAATGCACCTTTGTGAGAAATGAATGCGTTGGTTTGCAGGATTCGGGTATACTTTAATGAAACTCTCGAGGTCTGTTTTAAAGCCTGTTGGCGAGCAGGCAGGAGCGGAGGATGGAATTTCGTAAAAAGCTCCGGTGTCAGCATACCAGTTATACCACTCTCCTCCGGTTTGTGTGAGCCAGTCGTTTAAATCAAGCTGATTGCTGCCTTCCATGGTACCGGGTATTTTTATTACTTTAACCGCCTCTTCTCCCTGATGCCAGGTGAGTGCTTCGCCCGAACTGCAGTTTTCAGGCAGATTGACCTGTATTTCGCAATTGGGGAAAACAAACCATGCGAAATCCTCATAATCAGGGTATTCACCATAGACAGAAGCCATTCTGTTCTCATCAATGCAAACCGCAGTGTATTCATCACAGGCAATGCCACGTGCAGGAATGCCATAGTCGGTCAGTAATCTGGCTATGAATGTCATGTGCCTTCCTTTTCTGTCCGGGTTGTCATAATGTGTGTCTGTAATGACATTGTTCATGAATGGCAGTTGGATGAATGTCGATGTATCAATGGTTACATAGGTGTTGTACGGATCAGTCAGGGCCTCATCAGATGTAACTGTGCCGTTTTCTGCACTGAATCGCATCCCACCCAGTATGGCCATGCCTGCACTTGTCCCTCCGATAACTACATTCCTCTCATCAATGCCGGCCTGTATCAGGCTGTCAACAGAGGTGTTCTGCCAGTAAGAAATGTACTCCCACTGATCTCCGCCCGCAAACCAAATCGCTTCTGCTGATTCGATTTTTTCATGTATGTAGATTTCACCGGCACAACCTGCATCGTGACAAACAATGGTTTCAACTGAATTTACCGGTTCCGTTGTCAGGTTGTACATATAATCGTTATAGCCATCGGAGCCTGAGGTTCGTAAAACCAATACATCTCCGCCATTTGCGCGACTCAAAAACCATTTCATGGCCTCGTCATGTTCTGTTGCTCCCCCCATTAAACAAATGCCACCACCAGCATCCGTTTCAATATCGTTATCCGACCCTGTACGGTAAGATGTATAGGTCTGAGCCAATAAGACTGATGGAATCATGAGTAATATTATCCAAAATGATCTCATAGTTTTTTATCAAAAATAGTAAAAGAAAATAAACTTCTTAATGTATAGAAAATCAGCCGAATAGGAAAAATAACTAAAAAATTAGTTAAACATGCAACACTTTTTCCTTTGTTACGTTATTAAACTAAAGAATTAGTTATGAAAAAACTCACCAAAGCTGAAGAAGAAATCATGCAGGTGCTCTGGGAGCAGGGCAGCGGCTTTGTTAAAGACATTCAGGCAAGGCTGGATAAAGACCCTGCATACAATACAGTTTCAACCATTGTCCGGATTCTGGAAGATAAAGGCTTTGTCGGCCACAAGGCTCGGGGGCGGGCACATGAGTACTTCCCGATGATAAGCAAGGAAGCCTACAAACGCGAGTTTATGAAAGGCTTTCTCAATAATTATTTCAGGAATTCATGGAAAGAGATGGTGAGCTTTTTTAACAAAAACGAGGACATTGACCTGGCAGAACTGGAAGAAATGCAGGCCATGATCCAATCTGAAATCAATAAAAAAAGACGCCATGACAGTTGATCTTGACATACTTATTAAATTGTATATATACAGCGCTCTGGTTTATGTTTTGTACCGGCTGATGTTGAGCCGTGATGTTTCTTTTGGCTTTCGGCGGGCTTATATATTGATTGCAACAGCCGTCTCATTGCTGTTATTTGTAAAAGCGTATAATCCCCAGTTAAATCCGGGTGTTCAAACGGTTTTGCCGGTTGTTGATCTTGCTGTGGTTGCTGATGCCAATGATGCTTATATTGGATGGATTACCTGGATTAAGCTGATTTATTTCATTCCATTAATGTTTTTGTTTTTCATGTTTGTTCTGCGACTTGCACAAATTTTTCATCTCATCAGACATTCTGATAAAACGAGGATAAATGGCATTCCCGTTTACCTTTCTGACAAAAACATAACTCCCTTTAGCTTTTTTAATTATATCCTCATCAGCAAACAGAACAGCGATGATGAAAGCATGGATGTTGTTGTTTACCACGAGCTGGCACACAGCCGTCTCTGGCATTCTGCAGACCGTTTGTTTTTTGATCTGTTGGTGATGCTCTTCTGGTTTGCACCTTTTTTCTGGATGCTGAAAAAAGAACTTATCAGAGTGCATGAATTTCAGGCTGATGCGGATGCGGTTAAAAACATCGATTCAAGTGTCTACTACCAGAACCAATTGCTTAGGTATGCAATGCAGGCCACATCGCATACGTTTGGAAATCATTTCAGTAAGTCGCTGGTAAGTAAGCGACTGAAAATGTTAAATCAAAAATCAAAAGAAAGGACTCAAATTATGAAATACCTCATTAGTTTACCGCTGATTGTTGCGATGATAATTTTATCGGGACAATTGCCAATACAGGCAGAAAGTAATACAGCAAGCAAATCCGCCGCCATTAAGCTGAGCGAAGGCGAGCAGGATATGCCAACGTATAAAAAAGGCAAAGAAGCTTTGTTTAATGATATAGTTTCACGCGTGAAGTACCCCGGGTCAGCTAAAAAAGATGGCATTGAAGGCAGGGTTTTCATTGAGTTCACCATCACTAAAAATGGTGAAATGATCAACGCAAAGGTGAAAAAAGGGTTTGATAAGGCTTGCGATGCTGAAGCCCTTAGGGTGGTTAAATCCCTTGAAGGCTGGAATCCGGCCCTCAAAGATGGTGAGCCTGTGGATGCAAGTATGGTTATCCCGATTCAATTCCGACTGAATGACAAAAAGGACAAAGAATGATTTTGCTGGTATGCCGGTTATGCTCTTTGCCTTAGCATTGAGCTCCGGCATGCTTTTAGTCCTTTCTTACATTTATATATGATCTTCTACCTCTAATTTAACATTTTTGTAAGAATTTTACCATAGCTCACAATATTATTACCGGAAATCAGTTTTATCTTTGTTTTCGTCTTTTTCGATAGAGGGCGCATAAAAAACAACGAATAAATTTTATCAGGTAAATATCTTATTATGAGACAGGCTTTTATGTTGATTTCTGCTATGGTTTTACTTTTGGGTAGCGTAGCAGCTCAGGATGTTACAGTTTCCGGCAGCTTGCACGATAAAAAGAGCGATGCGCCTTTACCGTATTCAAATGTTATTATTCTAAATCCTGAGGATTCGGTTTTGAATGGTGGGATGACCGGAAAAGACGGCAGTTTTAAACTTGTTGTTACACCAGATGAAGCGTTGCGGCTTGAAGCTTCAGGTCTGGGCTACAAAAAGCAGACCTTTCCTCTGGTATTTACCGGAAAATCTGATGTCGATCTGGGGAAAATAGTTCTGGAGCGAGACAGCCTTGTGCTGGATGAGGTTGATATTTCAGCTCAAAATACGGTAGTTCAAAAATTTGACCGGAAAGTATACAACATAAAGGAAAACAAAAAAGCTGCAGCCAGAGACATCTACGATCTGCTCAGAACCCTGCCGGGCGTTACGGTTGATAAGGAAAACAACATTCGTTTCAAAGGCGCAACCCCAAGTGTGATGGTAGATGATATGCCGGCGGAATACCTGTACCCCGATCTTGCCATGATTCCTGTGGATAATGTTCAGAAAATTGAGCTGATTGATGCGGCCATGAGAAGTGGCGGCGATGGCAAGGGCGGAATCATTAACATCCGGCTTAAAAAAGCCACCAGCGATGGCTTAAGTGGTGTGTTTAGCGTCCGGGGCGGTACCGGCCGTTTTGATGCTTTGAACCAGGGAAATGCCTACGTAAATCTGAATTACAAAAAAGGCAAGTGGCTGTTTTTTAACAATATGTGGACATATCACCATATTAGCGAAAATGAAACTGAAATTGATGGCGAATTAACCACGGATAATTATGTGTTATCAACACAGGATTTCAATGAAAACAGGTACAGAATGAACTACCTTTCTGAATACCTTGGAGCACAGTGGAATATAACGGATAATTCAAAACTGGTAATGGCTGCCGGGATTAACAGTCATACGTTCAATTCAACAAGTACTTCACATGAACTGAGCTATATGAATGATTCTGTTTTTAACGATTACATGATAAATTCTGAATCTCAGGGGGTATCGGTTTCAGGCAGGTCGTATGTGTATTTTGTTCACCGTTTTGATACTACACTGCGTGAATTCAATGCCTGGCTGAGTTACTCTTCACCCGAACTACAGCAAGACCGGTGGACCCGGAGAGAGTATTCCTATAACGTGATGAACATGATGCCGGCCGGATACAGTGATGTTTACCGTACTCAGATGATTAATAATAATACCGGCCTGTATGCCGGCATGTATTACAACCATCCCATATCAGAAAAAAGCAGATGGAATGCCCGGTATCGGGGAAGTTACAATCAAATCATTGATGACAGAAGCCTGCATTATCAGAACGGAGTGCTCATTGGGCCTCAGTCGCTTGACAAATCCGGGATTTCCAACAGCCATAGCCTGTCTTTTCGTTATGGAACAACCCTGGGAAAATTTAAACTGGATGCCGGTATCAAGGGCCAGTATAAAAACTACACTCACGATTACGATATGACCACGCAGGCATTGACAGACACAAGCCTTCAGATTGATGTTGAGCGCCTCCATGTTTTGCCTTCAACCACTGTTCAGTTTACCATAGACAGCCTGCAGGATGTTAAACTGAGTTATTCACGCACCGCCAGGGTGCCCTGGTCGGATTATTTCCTTGATTTTGTGGAAAAACACAGCCCCGTACACTGGTCAGCAGGCAATCCCGACCTTGAGTCATCCGTATATAACAACGTTTACCTGGGTTACAGCATAAATAAACCCATGTGGAACGCTGCTGCCGATCTGTTTTACAATCAGACAAACAATGAAATTGCTAATGTTTCTTACCCGGTTAATGACGTGATACTGCTGTCAATACCCGAAAACATTGCTTTCCAGGCCAGATGGGGATTGGATTTGTCCTCATACTATGCAGTGAGTAAAAAAATCAGTTTTAACTTTTCTGCCAGCCTTTACCATTCAAAAATCGACGCAACAAGCCTGAACGAAAGCATGGATGAAATGGGTATCCCTGCCTCTGATATTGTGAAACGAAATTACGGCATGACTGCTAAACTTAGCAGTACCATTAGTTTTGAAAATAATTTCAGCAGCATGATATACCTGAATTATGCCAGCCGTGAAGTGGAGGTGGACTCCTACGAATACCCTGATATGAACCTGAAGTTATCCCTGACAAAACATTTTTTCGAACGGAAACTGATGGTGAGTATTGCCGGTTCACAATTGCTGGGCAGTGTATTGCCGGATCGCACGCATTACGATTATGCCGGCCGTGTGCGGGATAATCTTACCATTTACTCCACAGGATCTTTCCCTATGTTGATGATGTCAGTGCGTTATCGTTTCCGCCAGGGAGACCGAAATACAAGCCGTATCGGGCAGGGAATGGACTCGTAAGTGACAGCTAACTTTCAGTCAAAGTGAACAAATGTTCAAAAGGGTTGGTTTTTCTGATTAAACTCATCACCTTTGCAGTATGACAAGAAAAGAGCAGCGGAAAGTTGTGCTGGAAGGGATGAAGCAGAACAAAGCGTATTCATACCTGATGTTACTGGCGCTTGTCTCTGTGGCAGGACTGCAGGCCTGGCGCACACTGTTTAATAATTTTGCTGTTGATGAGGTTAGCCTCGGTGGTTTGGCTGTAGGCACAATTCAGTCCGTAAGAGAATTGCCCGGCTTACTGACTTTTCTTGTTGTATTTTTTCTTTTACTGTTTCGTGAACACCGTTTTGCAGCCTGGGCCATTGTGCTGATGGGAGCCGGGCTTGCTGTAACAGGCTTTTTTCCAAGCCTGACAGGCCTCTTGCTTACCACCTTTGTGTTTTCACTTGGTTTTCATTATTTCGAAACCGTTAATAAATCGCTTACCCTGCAGCATTTTAGCACAGATGAATCTCCGCACATGCTGGCACGTTATAAATCTTACGGAGCCATTATTAACATCCTTGTCGGGATATTAATTTGGTTTATAGCCGGATACGTGGCCATGAAATTTATTTACCTGGCATTTGGTATTATTATTATGGTACTCGGGGCGTATGCACTTACAGATAAACGAAACCTGGACGTTGTGATTAAACAGCGGAAGCGCTTGTTTTTCAGAAAAAAATACTGGTTGTATTATCTCCTGAGTTTCCTTAGTGGAGCGCGCCGGCAGGTTTTTGTTGTCTTTGCCGTCTTTATGCTTGTGAAAAAGTACGATTTTACCGTACAGCAGGTTTCCATACTGTATATTGTTAACAACCTGTTGACCTTCTTTATCTATCCTTATATTGCCAGAGGAATTGCCCGCTTTGGAGAGCGAAAAATGCTGACACTGGAATACAGCAGCCTGTTTTTGGTTTTTCTGGGCTATGCGTTTATTGAACAGGTATGGCTTGTGGTTGCATTGTATGTGATTGACCACATATTTTTTGGTTTTACCATGGGCATCAATACATATTTTCAGAAAGTTGCAGACCCTCAGGATGTAGCTCCATCGGTAAGCACGGCATATGCCATTAATCATATTTCTGCTGTTGTTATTCCTGTTATTGGTGGTGCTTTATGGCTGCTCAACTGGAGAATACCATTTATTGCAGGTGCCGCAATAGCTTTGGTTTCCCTGTTTTTTGTTCAAAAAATCCGCGTGGTACGTAAAAATACGTAGCGATGCATCGGTAAAAAAGCTGAGGTGGTTTTCCTGTTTTAAGCTTAGATTTGTTTTGTCAGAACAATGTATTATTGTAATGAAATTACTGCATAAAATTTGGTGCTTAATAAATATGGCTTGCTCCGTGGCCTCTTAGCGGAGAATAATGGTTAATGGTTTAGTTTAATTGGTTTTTGGATGGCTGCTCCGCCCGGAGCAGCCATCTTTTCGTTTAATCCTCGTCAAACACAATAACTTCAACCGGACAAGCGTCTGCTGCCTCACGTATGTCTTCTTCATTAGCGGCAATGTCTGCGCCTTCGAGAATAATTGCTTCATCTTCAACTTTAAATACATCGGGAGCAATGTCTTCACATAGTCCGCATGCGGTGCAACCTTCTTCAATTCTAAGATTTTTTAGTGCCATATTATTCTGTTTTTTATGATTCGTACAGAGTATACGAATGCTTTCAGATTTTGTTCTCAAAAATCCTTACAGGTTTTAGAATTGATATATCAAATGGGAGAGGTCGAAAAAACCTTCTTACATCAGAAACGTCGTCTACTCACTTAAAATCCTGACTTGTGTGCGGCGGTTTTTCTGTCGTCCTTCTGCAGTCTGATTGCTTGCTACAGGCTGAGTTTCACCATATCCTTTGGCCTGAATCCGGTCGCCGTCAATGCCACGGCGTACCAGCCAGTTACGGACAGCTTCAGCACGGTCCTGCGACAATTGCATGTTATCTTCATCGCTGCCAACAGCATCCGTATGGCCGCCAATTTCAATTCGTACCGAAGGCTTGAGTTCAAGATATTCTTTCAGTTCATTGAGTTCTTTAGCAGAAGCATGCTTGATGGTTGATTTACCGGTGTCAAAATACACATTATCCAGCGTAAAGGTACGGGGCGGGTCAAACTTAATGAAAAGTTCAAATACGCCATACCGTTGATTTTCTTTCAGAGGCGGAAATTCAATGGTGTTGTAATCCAGTTCTGAGCCAATCCCTTTTACCTTGATTTTGTAGGTTGCCGGAGCTGGGAGTTCGGTGGTGAGCTTGCCCTGCTGGTTGCTAACAGCACGGAATGATTTCCCGGTTTTGATGTTCTCAAAGATGATTTGTTCCCCGTTGCGGGGATTGTCTTTCATGTCTGTAACACTGGCGTCCAGGGTTACCATATTTGTGCCGGCATCTTGAGCCGAAAGGTTTGTCAGAGTAAAAACGGCCAGAATTAAAGTGGATAATAATTTCATACGTTGTCATTTTTATTGGGATAAGATACAAATTTTGTACCGAAATAACAGGCATCTTCAGTGCTTTGTTTTGAAAAAAGGTATTCACCCCCCCGCGAAAAATGAAATCTTTTGAAAAATTTGATTTTGGTGTTACCTTTGCAGCATGGAATGTCCCAATTGTCATCATCGCGGTAACCTGCTTAAGCGGCCTTTTGTAAAGCGTAAGGGCCTGCCTGATATGTACTGTGTTAACTGCGGTGCCAGAGTGCGTGTAAACTACCGCTGGAGAAAAATATTTCAGCTTGCCTTCTTTATTATGGTTGGCTTGTTTGTTGTGCATGTGCTTATGATTTATATGGGGCTGCCCGGAATGACAGGCGGCCTTGCTGGTGGCGTTGCAGGTGCTTTAATGGTGATCTTTATGCGTCGGCCTGCCTATGTTAATGTGGAACAAATCGGAGGTAAAAAATCCAAAAAGTCAAAGAAAAAGTGATACGGTACGCCGTTCTGGATGTTGAAACAACGGGTGGAAGCCCGCGCCGCGATAAAATTACCGATATCGCCATCTATGTCTTTGATGGTGAAACGATTATTGATTCGTTTGAAAGTCTGGTAAATCCAGAATGCCGAATTCCACCCTATATTACCGGATTAACTGGTATCACAAACGAGATGGTGGAGGATGCCCCTTATTTCTATGAAATTGCTAAAAGTATTATTGAAATCACCGATGATTGTGTGGTGGTAGGTCACAACGTAAATTTTGATTATAATTTCATCAAAAACGAGTTTAAGCACCTGGGATATAATTACAAGCGTGATACGATTGATACAGTTAAGCTATCCCGGAAACTAATCCCGGAATTGTCTTCTCACAAACTGGATGTATTAACCAACCATCTGAACATTGAAATCACGGCTCGTCACAGGGCTGCTGGTGATGCGAGAGCTACTGTAGACCTGTTCGACTGGCTCCGGAAAAAAGATATGCTTGAACATCGCGGAAAGCACGTGGAAAGCAACGGGTTTAAAGGTCTGCATTCCGGGTTGAGTATTGCGCAGATTAAATCGGCACCCGAGGATGCCGGTGTGTATTACTTTTATGATGATAAAGGCATGCTGCTGTACATCGGTAAAAGCAACAACATTTACAAACGCATCCATACCCATCTGAATAATGAGAAAACCGGGCGCGCAGTTGAAATGAAATCGCGAATAGCTGATATCGATTATGAAATAACCGGGAGTGAATTGATTGCGCTGCTGCGGGAATCCCATGAAATAAAGCAAATGAAACCAGGCTTTAACCGGGCCCAGCGAAGAGCAGTATCCCGGTATGGATTGTACGCTTTTGAAGATGACCGTGGATACATCAATTTGTATATTCAGGCTAATGATAAAAGTGAGTATGCACCGGTTGTATGCTTTTCTTCCATGAAATCTGCCCGTGCTGCATTATTCCGCTGGACAGAGGATTACCAGTTGTGTCAGAAATTATGTGGACTTTATGAATCTGCCGGAGCTTGTTTCGGGCATGGAATAGGGGAGTGTAAAGGCGCCTGCATTGGCGAGGAACCGGTTTATGCGTACAACAAACGTGTGAAAAAACTTCTGAAACGGTACAGCATCATTGAAAGCAACCTGTTGCTGATTGAGAAGGGCCGGCATGAAGAAGAGCTTGCTGTTGTACAGATTGAGCGCGGGAGGTACCTTGGTTACGGTTACATTAACCGTGTGTTGGCAGATAACATGGAAGAACTAAAAGACTGCATCAACCCCTTTCCTGATAACCGCGAGGTGCAGATGATAATACGGCAGTATATCGAAAAAAATGGAAAACGCCTGAAAATGTTTGAGTATTAATCCAGGCTAAACCATGGCTTAACACGCCTTACCTCATCTTCCTCAATGGTTTTGTGATAAAATTCATTGGAGCTTTTGTCGTAAACGTAATCTTTTTCCCATGTTTTGTGATGTTTCTGGATTTCTTCCAGGGCATGTATGCAGGTGTCAAGCTCTGCATTGGTCATGGTAGGATGCAGAGAGAGCCTTACCCAGCCGGGTTTCATGGAAAGGTCGCCTGAGTTTATCATTTGAGTGATTCTGTGCGATTGTTCCCATGATACATCCAGAAGGTAATGTCCGTATGTTCCTGCACAGGCGCAACCACCTCTTGTCTGTATCCCGTAACGGTCGTTTAGCAGGCGAACCACTAAATTGTAATGGATATCCTCAAAATAGAACGAAATGATGCCGAGCCTGTCAGTTATGTTGTCGGCAAGAATATGCAAATCAGGGACGTCCCGCATTCCTTCAAAAGCCATTTCTACAAGCTCTTTTTCCCGTGTTTCGATCTTCCCGGTTCCCATCTGGTTTTTCAATTCCAGCGATAATGCCGTGCGCATGGCCTGCAAAAACCCGGGAGTACCGCCATCTTCCCGTGCTTCAATATCATCAATGTATTTAAACTCGCCCCATGGGTTTGTCCAGTCTACTGTGCCGCCTCCCGGGTTATCCGGTGTCTGATTGTGATAAATGCGCTCGTCAAATACCAGGACACCCGATGAACCGGGACCGCCCAAAAACTTATGAGGTGAAAACATCACGGCGTCCAGTTTTTTCATAGGGTCATCCTTGGGATGCATGTCCATATCAACATAAGGGGCAGATGCTGCAAAATCCACAAAGCACCATCCTCCGTATTCATGCATGACTTTTGCAAGCTCATGATAGGGTGTGGTAATCCCTGTAACATTTGAGCATGCCGTAAATGCACCTATTTTCACCTTGCGGTCTTTGTGCTTTTCAAGTTCACGACGCAGTGAATCGACATCCACAAGCAAATCTTCATCAAATTCTAGCTGTACAACATCGGCTGCGGTTTCATACCAGGATGTATGATTGGAGTGATGTTCCATATGAGTGATGAAAACTACAGGGCGTTCGCTTTCCTGAATGCATTCTCTGCGACTGATGGTTCCGCAAACCTTCAGTCCCAACATTCGTTGTAGCTTGTTAACAACAGCCGTCATACCAAAACCTGAGGTAATGATAACATCCGAGTCACAGGCATTGACATGTTGCTTGATTAAATCATGTGCATGATGGTAAGCTTTTGTCATCAAGGTGCCGGTTTCGCTGGTTTCGGTATGTGTGTTTCCAACGTACGGGCCTATGCTGTTGGTGATTTTGTCTTCTATGGGGCGATACAATCTGCCGCTGGCAACCCAGTCTGCGTATATCAGGGGTTTTTCACCGTATGGGGTCTTGATTGAGTGGTGATGGCCAATGGTGTTCTGCCGGAATGATTCAAAATACTGTTCTAAATTCATAATATCAAAAGCTATACATTTCCTGTGGCAAATTTAAAATAATTCCTGAATGTTTTTTGTGATTTTTTGCCCTGGCTTGTTATAGATGTTTGTTGCTGGTTTTTAGTTGAGTGTGAGATCGGATAAAATATTTTGCAAATTTGTATCTTTGACATCATGTTTACAAAAGATGAAAAGAAAGGACTGCGGCTTAGGTTTTGGGGCGCATTTAAAAAGATGTCGGCTGAACGTCGTTTACGTGAGGGGAGGCCGAAAGAATGGATTCTGAAACGCACTGGCATAAAAGGCTTGTCCCTTCGGTTTGATATGGACCGGGAACATGCAGCAGTTGGCTTTGAGCTGTGGAGAAAGGATAAATTTGAAGAAGCACTCTTGTTTGAACGTCTGGAAAGCCTCAGAACCATTATGGAATCCATTCTGGGCGAAGGCATCATCTGGGATGAAGAATTTATCACTCCGGAAGGGCGACAATGCTCCCGGATATACCAGAAACTGGATGGTGTGGATATGTATAAAACACAAGACTGGCCGGTTATTCAGGATTTTTTTTACAGCAAAATGACTGGTTTTGAAACGATATTTCTGGAGTATAAAGATATCCTGGACTAAACCGTATCGGAATAATCTGATTGTTGTTATGTCCTGTCGGGATTATTTTAATTTGCTCGCCTCCAGTGTGTTGTGCAGTAGCGCAACAATCGTCATGGGGCCAACACCGCCGGGTACGGGTGTGATGTATGAACATTTGGGCGCCACATCATCAAAATCGACATCTCCAAGCAGTTTCCATCCGCTTTTGGTTTTGTCACTTTTTACACGGGTGATGCCAACGTCAATCACAACAGCGCCTTCTTTCACCATATTGGCTTTGATGTACTGGGCTTTTCCAAGGGCTACAATAAGAATGTCAGCCTGACGGGTGATTTTTTCCATGTTTTTCGTGCGGCTGTGTACCATGGTTACGGTGGCATTGCCCGGATAGGTTTTCTGACCAAGCAGGATGCTTACAGGTCTGCCGACAATGTTGCTGCGGCCTACAACCACAACATGTTTTCCACTGGTTTCAATCTCGTAGCGCCTGAGCATTTCCAGAATACCAAAAGGCGTTGCTGAAATGTAGGATTCCATGCCCAGTGTCATTTTACCAATGTTTATGGGATGAAAGCCATCCACATCCTTTTTGGGGTCTATGGCTTCGATGATATTCTGATCATCAATATGGTCGGGGAGGGGAAGCTGAACAATAAAACCATCAACATCATCATCACTGTTAAGCTTATCAACCTGTTTCAGAAGCTCTTCTTCGGAAATATCATCCTCAAAACGCAAAACGGTAGATTTAAAGCCAACACGGGCGCAGGCTTTTTCTTTATGCCCGACATAGGTTTCAGATGCACCGTCATGGCCTACAAGAATTGCTGCCAGGTGTGGGATTTTACCACCCTTCTGACGAATGGTATCAACCTTTTCTTTGATCTCATCTTTGATCTGATTGGATAGTAATTTTCCGTCTAATTTTTCCATAATTTCCAAAATTAAGAGTGCTAATCAAATATAACCGAAAAAAGCCGAATAAGTTTGCCTTTTGCTGATGTAAAAATACGAAACACAAGGATAAAATTAAAATCTTTTACACGAAATAAAAAGGCCGGATAAACCCGGCCTGTGATGGTAAAATACTATTGTTGTTTAAAGGCGTTTCCCAATGACCTGCGTTTGTTTTTATCACCTGTCATTGAGCTCATCATTTTGCGGGTTTCTTTAAACTGTTTTAGCAGTTTATTGATATCCTGCACAGTGCTGCCACTGCCTTCAGCAATCCTTGCCCGGCGGCTGCCGTTTATGAGCTGCGGGTTTTTCCGCTCTTCGGGGGTCATTGAGCGTATGATTGCTTCAATGCCTTTAAATGCATCATCATCAATATCAAGATTCCGGACAGCTTTACCCATTCCGGGAATCATGCTCATCAGATCCTTAACATTACCCATCTTTTTGATTTGCTGAATCTGATTAATGAAATCATCAAAATCAAACTGATTCTTGGCTATTTTCTTTTGGAGCTTGCGCGATTCTTCTTCGTCAAACTGTTCCTGCGCCTTTTCTACCAGTGATACCACATCACCCATTCCCAGAATACGATCTGCCATACGGTTTGGGTGGAAAACATCCAAAGCATCCATCTTTTCACCCTGTGACATGAATTTGATGGGTTTGTCAACAACGGTCCGTATGGTAAGGGCTGCACCACCTTTGGTGTCACCGTCCAGCTTGGTCAGAACAACGCCGTCGTAATTCAGGCGGTCATTAAATTCTTTGGCTGTATTAACAGCATCCTGTCCTGTCATGGAGTCTACAACAAACAGGGTCTCGGATGGATTCACCGCTTCTTTGATGGCAGATATTTCATTCATCATATCTTCATCAATGGCGAGGCGACCAGCAGTATCAATAATGACAGTGTCCAGGCCGTTTTCTTTGGCATGACGAATAGCACGCCTGGCAATTTTTACAGGCTGCTTGTTGTCGTCCTCAGTGTAAACAGGAACGTCTACCTGTTCGCCCAGTACTTTCAACTGTTCAATGGCAGCAGGACGATAAACATCACCCGCAACCAACAGGGGATGAAGCCCGCGTTTGGATTTTAGCAGCCTGGCAAGTTTGCCTGAAAAGGTTGTTTTACCACTACCCTGAAGGCCAGCAATTAAAATCACTGTTGGCTTGCCGCTTAAATCAATGTCTTTGGCTTCACTGCCCATCAAAACAGCCAGTTCGTCATGAACAATTTTAACCAGCATTTGCCCCGGCTTAACGCTGTTAAGCACATCCTGCCCCAACGCTTTTTCCTTGACTGTCTTGGTGAAATCTTTGGCAATCTTATAATTTACATCGGCATTCAGCAATGCACGACGTACATCTTTTAATGTTTCTGCAACGTTTACCTCGGTGATTTTGCCTTCACCCTTGAGGATCTTAAACGATTTTTCTAATCTGTCAGATAAGTTTTCAAACATAGGTTTACAGATAAAATTTCTGCAAAATTAATCATTTCATCACAGCATGGCAAGTATGTTTGAAAATATCCGGTTTAAAACAGGTTATAAAACATTCTATTATTTTGTTTTACCTATTGTAAATACCAAAAGAATTGTTGAATTTTGCTGCGAAATTTATAATATATATTGTTGCATAAATAAATTGATCTTGGCTTATGGCTACAGAAAAAATGAACACACAGGATTACATTGCACGGGAAGATAAGTACGGTGCACACAATTACCACCCGCTACCCGTTGTCCTCGAAAGAGGTGAAGGGCCATTTGTGTGGGATGTTGAAGGAAAAAAATATTTTGATTTCCTTGCTGCATATTCTGCAGTAAATCAGGGACATTGTCATCCCAGAATTGTTGAGGCCATGAGTGAACAGGCGAAAACGCTGACACTTACCTCACGGGCTTTCCATAATAATGTACTTGGCGAATATGAAGAATACATCAGCAAGTATTTTGGTTATGATAAAGTACTGCCGATGAATACCGGCGCAGAGGCTGATGAAACAGCACTTAAGCTGGTTCGTAAATGGGCGTATGAGAAAAAAGGCGTGCCTGAGAATGAAGCGAAAATTGTCGTTGCTGAAAACAACTTCCACGGTCGCACCATTACCATAATATCCATGAGTAGTGACCCGGATGCGTATAAAGGCTACGGCCCCTATACGCCAGGCTTTGTTTCTGTCCCGTATAATGACCTTGATGCCCTTGAAAAAGAGCTGAAAGACCCCAATGTTGCAGGCTTTCTCGTAGAACCAATACAGGGTGAAGCTGGAGTTTTCGTGCCGGATGAAGGTTACATCAAAAAGGCTTACGAAATGTGTAAAGCCAACAATGTGCTTTTTGTTGCTGATGAAGTTCAGACAGGCATTGCCCGTACAGGTAAACTCCTTGCCTGCGATCATGAAGGCGTGCGCCCGGATGTGCTTATCCTCGGTAAAGCCATTTCCGGTGGTGTTTATCCCGTGTCTGCTGTGCTGGCTGATGATGATATTATGCTGGTAATTAAACCCGGAGAACACGGCTCAACCTTTGGTGGTAACCCCGTGGCAGCCAAAGTGGCTATTGCTGCTCTGGAGGTGGTAAAAGACGAAAATCTTGCTGAGCGTGCTGAATACCTCGGTAAAATATTCCGTGATGAAATGAAAAGCATCGGTTCTGAAATGATTTCCATCGTTAGAGGTAAAGGCCTGCTTAATGCTGTTGTTATTAAACCCAAAAACGGCAAAGAAGCCTGGGACGTTTGCGTAGAAATGGCTAAAGAAGGCGTGCTTGCCAAACCTACCCATGGTGATATTATCCGCTTTGCTCCACCGCTTGTTATTACTGAAGAACAACTTCGGGATGGAATTGAACGTATTAAAAAGGTATTTGACAGGTTTAAATAATAATATTGATACCTATACTAACGTGATAAAGCTGCATCTTCGGGTGCAGCTTTTTTTATTCGAAAAGCCGGAGTAGGTGATATGCATTCATCCTGTAATCTATGATATCCATCAATTTATAGGGACCGTTAATCAAAGAAAGTTTTAATCCGGTGCTTCAGGCTATATATTAGCAGCATAATAACAATAAAACGCCACAATTATGAAGTTATTACTAGCCACAATTACCCTGACAATTTTAAGTCTGACAACCTTTTCTCAAGGCGCATCAAATGCCTACCGTTTTGATGGTGATAATGATGCTGTGAATTTTGGAGCTGTTGATTTGGAGTTTACCAATCAAATGACGGTGATGGGGTGGATGAAATGGAATATTGACCCTAAAGATGGTGACAACTGGGCCAACATTGTTTCCATTAATTCAGCCGGAACCAGCGATTATGGACAGTTCTGGATTCAGCACGATCGCAACAATAACAAACTGGAATTTGCCCTGCAAACGGAAAACAACCGTCGGTTTCTCTGGTCCAATACTCATGTTGAGGAAGATGAATGGGTGCATTTTGCAGCCACTTATGATGGCAATGTACAGCGTTTATACATAAATGGTATAGAAGAAGCGCATATAAACCGCATAGGGAATATCAAAGCGTTTGAGTCTGATTTCACCATGACAATTGCAAATTGGGCAGCTTATGGTGGCGCCCGTTATTTTAACGGAGATATGGATGAAGTATCCATCTGGAAGCGTGCACTTACCCCTGACGAAATTCGTAACACCATGACTAAAAAACTGGCCGGGGATGAAAATGACCTGCTTGCTTATTACCGTTTTGATGCACTTGACAGTGGCATGCTGAGCGATGAAACCGGAACGTATGACGGCAATGTAACAGAAACACAATTGCACACAAGTACAGCCCCGGTAGGAGATGATAATGCATGGGCGTATGACGAAGATGAATTGGTTTATGAGGGCACAGACCACAGAATTACACTCTCGGATTTCAGCAGTACCCTGGAAGGCATTCACATTTATTATGTGTCAGAAACACCAAATACGCTTGAGGTTGCCAATCCTGATATTTCAGACATCGTAGACGGAGGATACTGGGGTATATTTGTTACCGGTAACGAAAATAATCTTACATTCAAGTACACAAAAGAACTTCTTGCTGGAACCAGTGTTAGTGTCAATGACTCTCTGACAATTGCTTACCGGAATGACGCTGCCGATACATGGAACTGGCAGGCCATTGAGCAAAATGTGCCGGATTCCAGTGGCTTTTTCTACTCCGAGGGTGGGTTTAATCATCGCGAATATATCCTGGCAAAAGCTAACCCATCCCTTTTACCTGTCGAACTTAGCATGTTTGATCTTTATCCGATTGATAATTCTGCGCTTATCGAGTGGGAAACAGCTACAGAGGTGAATAATGATTACTTTGTTGTTGAACGCTCAGGCGATGGAGAAAACTGGATTGATATTGCAACAATTGATGGTGCCGGCACAAGCAAAACTGCCAATTATTACGAGTACGAAGACATGAACCCACTGAATGGTACGTCATATTATCGCCTGAGGCAAGTGGATTTTGACGGAGCTTCTGAAACGTTCAGCAGCAAGAGCATACGCTTTTTGCAAAATGATACGTTTGAAGTTGAAGCTTATCCCAATCCTGCCATTGACAGGTTGAAGGTGAATGCAAGTCAAGATATCAGAACTATCTCTCTCTGTACAGCTGCCGGCTTTCCTGTGAACGTTTCCAGTACCATCCATGACAGGTCTGTGGATGTTGATATTTCCGGTATCCCTGCCGGAACATACATCCTGAAGGTTATAACTGATGTCGGAAAAAGCACAAGCCTTAAGATTTTAAAACAATAACGTGACTGGTTTTTAGGATTAACCGGTTGGAGGGGGTGCCATTTTAGGTGCCCTTTTTTTGGTCAAAATTGCGGTAGCACTGGCTGTTGCAATTTCAATTTTGTACCTTTGCCATATGTCTGCTTATATTCAGAAATTAATTGAGGAAGGTGAGCATCAGCAACTGGATTTTAAATATCAGGTGACGGATGCAAAGAAAATAGCCCGTTCGGTTGCCGCTTTTGCCAATACCGATGGAGGTCGTTTGCTGATCGGTGTAAAAGACAACGGACGTATTGTCGGGATTCGTAGCGATGAAGAGTTCTACATGATGGAGTCTGCGGCTGAAATGTATTGTAAACCTGCCGTGTCAATTGATGCCAAAACGTGGAATATACGCGGTAAGCAGGTGCTGGAAGTCATTATTCCTGTGCAAAGCGATGCCGGTCCCGTAACTGCACCTGATCCCGATGGGGTTTATCGTGCTTACGTGCGAAAAGATGATATGAACCTTATTGCTGATCAGATTCTGCACACAGTGTGGAAACGCATACACACAGGTGAAGGCGCTTATTTTCTGTATTCTGAAAACGAGAAAGCTGTGCTCAAAAGCTTAGAAAATGAAGAGGTCTGTCGCATTGAAGAACTGTCCGAAATTACAGGCCTTTCACAGGATGTGCTTACCAACCTCCTGATCAACCTTGTGCTTGCAGACATTATCAGATTGACCCCCGGTATAAAGGGCAGCGAATTCAGTCTGATAAACAATGAGAACCAATAATGTGCATTAAATACTTACAATCTATGTCATATACTTACAAATATCCCCGCCCAATGGTAACCGTAGATGCACTGGTGTTTGCCGGTACGAAACCGGATCTGCATGCCTTGTTGATACAACGTGGAAATGAGCCGTTTAAAGGTCAGTGGGCACTGCCAGGCGGCTTTGTTGATATGGATGAAACCCTTTATGATGCCGTGGTGCGTGAGCTGAATGAGGAAACCGGCCTTGACATTGTTGACCTTAAGCAATTGCATACGTTTGGGAATCCCGGACGTGATCCCAGAGGAAGAAACATTACCACGGTTTTTATTACGCATATTCCGGCCCCGGTTGAGCCAAAAGCCGGAGATGATGCTGCAAAGGCACAATGGTTTTCTGTCGCTGAGCTTCCACCCTTGGCTTTTGATCATGATGATGTTATTGCTATGGGCTTAGCCCATATTTAATTTTTCTTTTATCTTTATTAAGTGACAGAATCATAGGGTTTTTTAAGTATATGTTATAAAACAATGTTAAATATTTAACAGCGTTAGAAAATTAACATATATTTGCAGTGAGTAAAAAACATAACGCAATGAATGTACATCAGATAAACCGGGCAATAAATGGCATAATCCTTACAGGCACAGCGCCTGATAAGGAGTACAGCTATGCGTTTGCCTCTGATCTGATGAGTGATGTGCTGACACTGGATGTGGATGACGGACTGATATTGTTGACAGGCTTGTCGACAACTCAGACCATCAGGACGGCGGAAATGTCAAATGTCAGTTGCGTTGTGATTGCCAGAGGTAAGCGCGTGACCAATGAAATGATAAGGCTGGCTGAAGAAAATGATATAGCCCTCATTTCATGCACGTCATCATTATATGGTGTTTCAGGAAAGTTGTTTGAAAATGGCATAAAACCGGTGTATTGATGCAAATGACATTTTACATAGAAGGTGGTGATTTTACCAGTGCCGGAAAAGCCAGCAGTGAAGTAAAGAAAGTATTGAAACACCTCAATATCAATCCCGGGCTCATCAGGCGAACCGCTGTAGCCCTCTATGAAGCTGAAGTTAATGTGGTGGCACACGCCTTTAAAGGAGAAATGCATGTTGAGATCAGCAGCGATGAGATTAAGGTAGTGTTGCAGGATGAAGGGCCCGGGATTGATGATATTGAGCAGGCCATGCAGGAAGGCTGGTCTACCGCTTCTGATGTGGTTCGTGAAATGGGCTTTGGTGCCGGAATGGGACTGCCAAACATTAAACGTAACGTGGATGATATGCAGCTGCAGTCTGAACCAGGAAGCGGAACACGA
This sequence comes from uncultured Bacteroidales bacterium, assembly GCA_964418565.1. GTDB lineage: Bacteria > Bacteroidota > Bacteroidia > Bacteroidales > ML635J-15 > JAQIBY01. The sequence continues at coordinate 21,254 of CAYQMB010000042.1, forward strand.
ATGGAATTTAAGATTAACCTTATAGCGCAAGAATGAAGGATAACAATACATTCACACATGCCATACGCGTCGATGCAAGCACTTGTATCGGTTGTTCGCATTGTATGAAGGTTTGCCCTACGCAGGCCATTCGTATCAGTGACGGGCACGCTCACATTAAAGCTGAGCGCTGTGTGGATTGTGGCGAATGTTTCAGGGTGTGTCCTGTGTCTGCAATTTATGTGGAAGCCGATGAGCTTGAAATGCTGCATGATTTCAATACCCGTGTGGCGCTGATTCCGTCGGTATTTATCGGACAGTTCCCTTCACGTTTTACTACCAGCGATATTATGCAGGCAATTCATGAACTGGGATTTCACCATGTGTTTGAAGTGGAACGCGCTACCGATTTCATACGGAACTGGTACAAAGAGCACAGCAACACAGATTCGCCCAGACCGGCAATCAGCTCATATTGTCCGGCAGTTGTGCGCTTGATTCAGGTGATGTTCCCATCCCTGACCTCCAGTATTCTGCAGCTAAAAGCCCCTCATGACATTGCAGCTTTGTATTACCGCAATAAGCTTCAGGAGGAAAGCGGCAATGAGGATACGGATCCCGGCCTTTTCTATTTTACGCCATGTGCCTCAAAAATTGTTGCTGCTAAAGATCCCGTGGGAGAAAAACGCTCATGCATTGACGGGGTTATCAGCATGGAAGTTATGTTCAATGCAGTATACCGCATTTTAATCGACAAAGAGCCCGATGGCAAATGCCTGATTGATGCTGTGGATATGGCTGCCGACGCTGTTAAATGGAGTCTTACCGGTACCGAACGGAAATATTATCCCGGCCGCAGCCTCTCAATTGACGGCATGAGTAATAACATCGAATTTCTGGAAAAACTGGAAAGCGGAGAAATCAATGATATTGACTTTCTTGAACTTCGTGCCTGCGATCAGGGATGTGCCGGGGGTATTCTCTGTCCTTCGAACCGGTTTTTAACCGTTGAAAGGCTTAATCGCAGAATGCAGTACTTTGAAAGCATCCCGCAGGAAAGCCATGGAAAGAATCCGGTTGTCGAAAAAGCTAAATATTTGTCCGGATTGGTTGGGACAG
>CAYQMB010000043.1:0-9551 GCA_964418565.1 uncultured Bacteroidales bacterium
CGGGATTACGGCGTTCGCTTTGAGGAGGACCCCCACACCAGGGGAGGCGAGAATCGGTTTGGTGTCAATTTCGGAGTAGGAGCTATACGTGGCGGACAAGGTACGCTAAACGATCATTTTGACCAAAGCAACCAATCAGCCATATTCAAACAGGGCTTTGCTCTGAGCAAGATGATAGATGAGGTGCTTGAATACACCGGAGCAGAAAAAGTCATACTTGTGGGGCACTCCATGGGCGGCATGGCCATACGTGAATACCTGCAGCGCACAGATGGTCAGGGCACGCACCTTAACTGGCAGAATCCCTGGTTGCCGGACGGCCACAAGGTTGCCCGCGTGGTAACATTTGGCACACCCCATCTGGGTTCGAACACATCACCGGATCCAACAAAATCCAACACACCATCAGCCACCGGAAATTCAGAAGCCAACCGTGACCTGCTCTGGGAGTATGATTCCTACAATTTTTGCGAAGACAGTACCCTGTACAAAGGCATTTATATGTTTGGCGGATACGAGCATTGCATAGAAAGTGAAAGCGGGGTATTTGGAAACAGCACTTTCGATAATGTGGACATCAACTGTGATGGCGATCATGACGATCACATCACCGGCATCAACGAAAGCTTTTATACATACCGCGATAATCCGGACATGCCTTTGCCGGATAACATCCGCTATACATGGCTCACCTCAATATGGGCAGACTGGGCAAGTCCGATGACCGGTGACGGTGCGGTGGATATTAACCGCCAATGGCTTCATCACAACGGGCAACCTGTTCCGGAAGGCTTAGCTGACACCTGTCTTGCCAGCGTCTTTCACACATCCGAGGGTGGAGATTACGCAACGGTCATACGAGGGCTGGATGAACCGGAAACGTTTTCACTTGCATACACCATTCATCCCGGCGACAGCATTACCGGTTTTATTACAGCCGGACAGGATTATCAGCTTATGGATACAGACATGTTTCTGATTCCCTGTGGTAGCAACGAGGCACTTGAAATTGGCATATTGAACGGATCTGATCTTATTGACAGCATGTTTGTATTTGATACGTTTCACAATCAGTTGGAAGCCCATGCATTCACCGACAGCGCTCCGGAGGTACAGATCACCCTGGCAAGCTACAACACCGACAGCCTGTATGTTTCGCTTAAGGGACAAGCCACCTCAGACTCATGGGGAACTCCGTACCGTCTTTTTGTAAACCCATCCGTACCCAATGCCCAAACGGAACACATGGTAAACGGCCTGGCAGACGTTTTCCCCAATCCGGCACATAACAACCTCCATATCCGTCTCACTGGTTCAGGAAAAGCGCAGATATTACTCATGGATACACAGGGCAGGCATATTAGCGCCGGCTATATTGAAGAAGAAACCACTATGTACCTGAATCATCTGGAGCCGGGTTGTTATTTGTTGAAGATTGAACAAAATAAGACAGTTGAGTTTCATAGAATCCTGATTACTGATTAGGTCATATGTTACAGCATCAATTATTCAGAACCAAAGCGGTAATCAATTGTTATTTTACAGTTCATGGCAAGAAGGGAGAACAGAATACCGCATTCTGATGTTTTACAGGCTATTATACATAGCCCCGGATTGGGCATTGTGGTATTTGATAAGTCGTTAACCATTCGGTACGCCAATCCTGCCTTTGCAACCCTAACCGACAGTACTCAGAAAGCACTTTACAGCAAAAAACTCAATGAGGTAATCAAGAACGATAAGCATCAGACACTGAAAGCAATCGCTCAGGAAAAATCAGATACCGGCAGCCTGGAACTGAACTGCGATGAAGCAGGCAAACCATCAGTGATGCTGGATATAAGCTCTGCCGATGAGGGTAATGGCAAACTATTCACCGGCTTTACCCGGAAGTTGTACGGAGGTGAGAAAGACACACATCAGGCTCAAAAGAAAGTTACAGACCTGAAAACTCAATTTCTATCGGTAGCATCGCATGAATTTAAAATGCCGGTAGCCGGGATGATATCTTCATTGAATCTGATCCGCCGTTACCTGAATTCTGCCGGTAAAGCATGGGAGAATTTTCCACATCGTCAACGGATAGAAAAGCATCTGAACAATGTCAATTACTCGGTAAGAAACCTGTCCGACACAATGAACAAATTCTTATCCCTGCAAAACATAGAAAGTGGTAAGATCAGACCGCATTACGAAAGCTTTCACCTTCTGCATTTTCTGGAAGAGCATAAAGCCGGCATGCAAAATTCACATTCACATGATGTGCGCCTCCTCTACGACTGTCATACGTGTAAAGCAAACATACATACGGATAAAAATTTCTTAAACAACATACTTACAAACCTGGTTTCAAATGCCATAAAATACAGCAAAGCAGATCAAAAAGTAAGTGTCACGGCAAATATTGATGCAAATAATCTGCATATAAGCGTTTCTGATAGCGGGATTGGAATTCCTGAATCTGAACAGGAAAAAATATTTGATTATTTCTACAGGGCAGAAAACACAAGAAACCACGAGGGAACGGGACTAGGGTTAACCATTACAAAAACCTATATTGATTTGCTCAACGGCCATATTACATTCAGTAGTAAGAAAGGACGGGGCACTACATTTAACCTTAACGTACCAATCAACCAATGAAAAAAAAGATATTGATCATAGAAGACGATAAAATCCTGCGTGAAAACATTGCAGAGTTGTTATCCCTGTCAGGATATGAGGCTTTCATTGCCGCAGGTGGAATTTCCGGCATAAAAAAAAGCGTGGAGCTACTGCCGGATTTGATTGTGTGTGATATAATGATGCCTGACACTGATGGCTACAGCGTGCTCCATGCATTGAGAAAACAGAATCCGACACAGAACATTCCATTTATCTTTTTAACAGCCAAAAATGGAAACGAAGCATACCGCCAGGGAATGAACCTTGGTGCTGATGATTATTTGACGAAACCTTTTGAGGACATTGAATTGCTGGATGCCATTGAGATACGCTTAGTAAAAAGCGAGCAGGCGAACGGTTCCCACTCAAAAACAACAGGCTCCGGCACTTCCCCTATGGAAGAAAGTATAGTTTCGACCTCTCATGCTCATGTAATGGAGGATTTACTCAGTGATGCCATCAGCATTCGCCTTGATCCCGGGGATCCGCTGTATCATCAGGGAGACAAACCCCATTTTGTGTATTTCATCGAATGGGGGAGCATTAAAACCTATCAGCTCAACAAAGAAGGTAAGCCCTTTATTACTGCTGTGTATTATGATCATCAATTGCTCGGGCATAAGCCCATCATAGAAAACAGGCATTACCACCAGTTTGCTGAAGCCGGAAAAGAAACCAGTTTACGTAAAATACCAGCAAAGCGTTTTCGTGATGCCATTACAAATGAACGGAATCTGGCGAAGCATTTCATTATGTACTTGTCAAAACAGCTCAGCAAAAAAGAAGAAGAATTGCTAAGCATTGCCTACAACTCTGTTCGCTACCGTATTGGAAAAAAACTCATTGAGATGAGAGAAAGGCATCCGGAAAATCTCATTGATTTGTCACGATCTGAGCTGGCACATATGGTTGGAACAACGCCGGAAACCATTGCACGCACCTTATCCGAATTTTCAGAACAGGGGCTTATAAAAACCAGCAAACGCAATGTCAGCATAATAAATCCAAGAAAATTCCTTAAACAACTCGAAAAGTATTAAACCCATACCTAATATTTCACAGATACAAATAAACAATAGCTGACCATCTCAATATCACCTACAATAAGCTGTTTTTAACTTTATTTAAAAGCTTTTTTTTCTACATTCACTTGATTAAGATCAATTTCCTCATTGATTAGCATCATTGCATTCCCCCAACACTATGGTTTATATTATCAGTGAACCAAAAACGAAGACGCTTATGTTAAAAAGAAGCACGTTAATTATGATTTTTATTGCAGCCATCATGAGCTTTGGCTGTAACAATGGAGAAAAAGCAGACAAAACCGATAAGGAAGATGTTAAAGAAGAAGCCAAAGAAACCGTTGAAGAAAGCAAAGCTTATTTAAAGCAAGAGCGCGAAGAAGCAGTTCAGAATTTTGAGAAGCAGGTGGACAAACTGCAGGTAAGAATGGATGAGCTCAAGGCGGAAATGGGCAAAGCACAAAGTGGTGTAAAAAGCAAAACCGATCATGTTATTGACGACCTTCAATCGGAGCAAACCAGTCTGGAAAAAGAGATGCAAAACCTGCGAAAGTCAACGTCTGAAACATTTGAAACATCTCAGGACAAGGTAGAAAAACGCATCAAAACGATGAATAAAAAAATTGAAGATGCGTGGGACGAATTGCAAAATGAAAAAACCGAGTAACTATGAAGCGTAGCTTAAAACATTTAATCGGATACAATCTGGAAACTACTGATAAAATAAAAGGGAAAGTTCTTGACTTTTTCTTTGATGAAGAACGTTGGGTTGTCCGGTATATGGAAGCAGACCAGGGAAAGATACTGCCCAACAAGAAGGTGCTGATACCACGGGCATTCCTTGATGAACCGGAGTGGGAAAATTCCACGTTTAAAGTTAGCATGAGCAGGGATGAATTTAAAAACTGCCCGGCTACAGAAGACAACAAGCCGGTTTCCAGAGAATATGAATCACGCCTGTTGTCTCATCTTCAGATGAAAAACTACTGGGCGGTAGCGCCCCCCTCTCCCACAGGAATGACCTACCCTGTACGTCCAATAGAGCCTCCCAAAGTTCAGATTAAAGAGGAAAATATTGACACAACCCTAAGAAGCCTCAATGAAGTATTGGGTTACAGGGTTTACACGAGGGACGGAAACTACGGTCATCTTGATGATATCATTATTGATGATGAAGACTGGCAGATTCTGTATTTTGTCATTACTGACGGCAATCTTCTGGGTGAGCAAAACATCATGTTCCCCATCGGCTGGATTGATAAAATCAGTTACAAAGATCAACATGTCAAGCTCAACATCAATTCCGGTGATTTACAACATGCACCGGATTTCAACCCTGAGTATCCGGTAAATACCGAATATGAGAAAAAGGTATACGATTATTATGGTCGTTTACTGAATAAATAAACCCTAAACTACATAAAATGAAACCTTATTTTATAATACATAAAACGGAAATAATTATGATGCAAAAAGAAAAGTTCAGGATGCAGGCAAAGCAAACCATTGATAAACTTGTTAACCAACTTGATGAACTGGAAAAAAAACGCGATTCAGTCAACGAAAAAACAAAAGCAAGTTATGATAAGCAAATTGCAGATTTAAAAGCAAAAATCGTTGATCTTAAAAAGGATTATAAAGCACTTGAAACCGAAACCGATGAAAAATGGCAAAAAGCCAAACACCGGTTTTCTACAGGAGCGGAATACATCAAAACAGGCCTGAAAAAAATGACAGAATTCTGATATTCCATGATTCGCCATGCCAACTTTTCAACTCAACTGCAGACAACATTTTTTTAACTCTAAATATTTATAAGCTATGAATTTGAGAATCATTCTTTTAAGCCTATTAATATCCATTGCGAGTTTAGGCTATGCCCAAAAAGATATAGCCGACAATGACATATCAGAAGCAATTGAAAATGAGATATCATATGATCCTGCCATCAACCTTAACAATATTAATATCACTGTAAATCAAGGCATAGTTGAACTTACCGGTCAGGTTTCAAACATTCTGACAAAGGACAGAGCTGCCAATATCGCAGAAATGGTAAAAGGTGTCAGCACTGTTTCTAACCGGATAGAGGTTACTCCTAAGAAAACCCTGAAAGACAGCGATATCAGAAGCAACATTATGGCCTCATTGCTGGAAAATCCGACAACCGAATCCTACGAAGTTAATGTTGACGTTAAACAGAATCATGTGACACTTACAGGCACCGTTGACTCCTACAGAGAAAAACGCTTATGCAGTACAGTTGCTAAATCTGTACCGGGCGTAAAATCTCTGGAAAACAATATTGAGGTTACATATGATATTGTCCGGCGTGATGCCGAAATTGAAAACGATATCAGCCAGGCGCTCAAATGGAGTAAGCTGGTAGATGATGCTTTAATTGAAGTTGAAGTAGAAGATGGCGTGGTAAACCTGGATGGCTCTGTAGCCACCGTGTCAGATAAAAACCATGCCCACTTTCTGGCACTCACCAGTGGTGTAAAAAGAGTCAATATGGAAGATCTTGATATCGAATGGTGGGTTCCCAATGATGAGCTCGTCAGGGATAAATCAGAGTATGCATCAGAAACTGATGTTGAAAATGCCATCGCAGATGCAGCATTTATGGATCCCCGCCTGGAAAGTTTTGACCTCATGATTGATTACGAGGACGGAGTTGTCACCCTGCGCGGCAAAGTAGATAACCTGGAAGCGAAGCAGGCTGCAAAAAACATCGCCATGAATACCATGGCAGTAAAACGCGTAAACAACCGAATCAAAGTGGATACGGATTTTCCACCCAATGATGAAGAAATCCGTGAAAAAATTCTGAAAGCACTTGCCCGAAACAGCATAACGGAATCCTATGAAATTGTTGTCAGCGTTAGTGCAGGTATTGTGAATCTCACAGGCTTTGTTGACAGCTACCTTGAAAAAATGACTGCATCGGCTGTTGCCGGTAAAGTTGATGGTATTACAACAGTTAAAAACAACTTAACTGTGGATGAGGAACTGAGTTATTACTGGTGGGAAGGCATTCCTTTTTACACCTGGTACTACGTCCCTGACATCAACGCAAGGGTTATAGCCGGTTCAATGATTGATGATGACCAAATCAAGGAAGATGTTAAGAATGAGCTTTGGTGGAGCCCGTACGTGGATTCCAAAGACATACAGGTTGAAGTTGATAATGGTGAAGTAACCCTTACCGGAACGGCCTCGACACTGCGAGAATACAACCGTGCAACTCAAAATGCCTATGAAGGCGGTGCATGGGATGTAGATAATGATATCCTTATTAAATAAACAAATAAAAAGCTGTGACATCAGAATGGTGTCACTGCTTTTCTAACCATAAAAACGAGTATGTTATGATATATCCAATTATTATTTCATTCATTTTTGCTATTATTTTTGCCATTCTGCTACCCTCACTTTTCAAACGCCAGGGCCCCGGCCCATGGAGAGGCTTTGTCTTTTTCTTTATAATCATTTTCTTTTTCACCTGGGCACTGGGCTCATGGGTATCACCTATCGGACCTGTGGTGTATGAAACATCCTGGGTTAGCTATCTGGTTATCGCATTTTTCATGATGATTCTTATCGCTGCCCTGGTTCCGGCCGATCCCGAACGCAACAAAACACTTAAAGAACAAGCAGAAGAAGCGGCCGAACGCAGAAGAGCAGCAAATGTAGCCGGTGCTACGTTTGGTGTATTTTTCTGGGTATTGATTTTAATACTGCTTGCCGCAGGGATTGCCGGAATAATTCTGCTATAGACGAGCCTGAATGCAACGTCATGTAAGTTGTCAGAAGACACACGTTTAATGCTAAACACAAAATATACCTCTATGACAAATTCCAACGAAATACTGAACTTAAACAGCTTTTCACAACTCGCAAAGGTGCATGAACCAGTTTGCCTGTCGCTTTACCTGCCCACATACCGTGCCGGACAGGAAGTGAAACAGGCTATGGCACCCAAAACACTGAAAAATCTGCTTAAATCAGTCAGAACTGAGCTGGCCGAACGCGAGCTTACTGAAAATGAAATCGAAGCCTTTCTCCGGCCGGTTGTCAATTTACTTGATGACAAAAAATTCTGGACAGAACAGTCTGACGGACTCAGCATTTTTCTTACCGAATCGGATATTGAATATTATAAAATACCCATTCCGTTTGAACCATTTCATTACGTAGCAGATCATTTTTACTTAAAACCCCTGGTACCCATACTCAACAGAGATGATATTTTCTACCTTCTCGCTTTTAGTCCGGTAATGGTACATCTGTATGAGTGCACACCATACACCATCGCAGAAATTGAGTCTGATGAATTGCCCGGTCGGCTTGAGGATGTTGTCGGGTACGATAAAGTTCCGAATAACCTGCAGCAGCGTTCAGGCCAGGATGCTCACGGTGGTGCTGTATACCATGGACATGGAAGCAAAAAAGATACACGAGAGATTGAAATGGAAAAATTTCTGCACGCTGTTGATAATGGCATAAATAAAATTCTTTCGGATCAAACGATTCCCTTAATTTTGGCTGCCGATGAAAAGAGCACAGGGAAATACCGCAAAATCAATGAGTACAACAGTCTGGTAAAGGACTTCATACCAGGAAATCCGGAAGGGAAGGATGTACTTCTCTTGCACGAGATTGCTTATGACAAGCTCAAATCTTTTTTTGATGAAAAAAAACAAGCAAAAATCAAGGCTTTTCTGGATAATTCCACCAGCAAAAAAGTCAAGTCGGAAATGACAGATATTGTACCCGCAAGTGTTAACGGAAGAGTTGACACCCTGTTTATGAACAAAGACAAGGAAGCATACGGCTTATTTGACAAGGAAAACAACAGCGTCATCATTGATAATGCACGCCTACCCCAAAATGCATCTCTGTACAATATGATGGCAGTAAATACCCTCCTCAATAAAGGAAATGTTTATCTGATGGATGCTGATGACATGCCCCTTAAAAACACAAACGCTAATGCCTTGCTGCGTTACTGAATCCATTGTTGAACCTTTAAACAGAATTTTCATGAGCAACGAAACCATCAAACAAGACATAAAACGAAAAATTGATGATCTCGAAGGTCAGTTGATTGAAGTAAAAAACAAATTAGAGAAAGAAGAAAATCCTTCGGATGAACTGAAATCATTGGTAAATGAAATGGAAGACATTCAAAAGGATATTACCAGTCGCTACGAAAGTGAAAAAAACAAGGCAGACGCTGACTGGGATGAAATAGACAAAAACATTTACCAGGACATACAAAGTTTTAAAAAATCAATGACAAAAGCCGGAACACTTTTTTCCGGCACGTAGAATTGCGTAATCTGCAATTGATCCCGGGGGCATTCTGCTTCCGGGTTTTTTATGAAATCTCCCAACTCCTTACTTTACCATTTTCTATTCGTGCAAACCATCGTGCCGGACCATGCAGTTCAGGATGCCGGCTATAGGCAAAGCCGTATATCAAAATACCTTTATCAAGCCGTTTAACATATTTTATTTCATGATGATAATCCGGAAACATCACAAAAAACGAACGCCAGGCATCAAGGCATGCTGCTTTACCTTCAAGCTTTTGTCCCGCTTTGTCAGTCATGACATGTGCATCACACATCAAAGCTTCTATACGATTTATATCTTTACGGTTGATTGCCTGATGAAAATCAGTGGCCGGATTCTCTTCCTGTTTCTTGTTTTTCATGGGCGTGATGTAATACGGGATAACAGAAAACAAAAATCCGCAAGCTGACTTTCAACCTGCGGATTTTAATCTTTTTTACCATCGTTTATTCTTCAGTTTCTTCGCCGTATTTCTTGATGTAATCCCTGATTTCATCATTT
>CAYQMB010000043.1:9651-22280 GCA_964418565.1 uncultured Bacteroidales bacterium
TTATTCTTCAGTTTCTTCGCCGTATTTCTTGATGTAATCCCTGATTTCATCATTTGCGGCAATACCAGCAGCATCCTGGTCATAAATGTTTGTTTTGCTTTTGTCAGCGCCCTGCTCCATCAGGTATTTCACCACCTCAAAATGTCCACGTTCGGCTGCCTTCATAAGCATGGTTTCGCTGTAGGAATTCGTTTTGTTAACATCTTCGCCGGCTTTAATGCCTTTCTTGATGGTTTCAAGATCACCTTCACGGGCAGCTTTGAACATATCACCACCAAAGGCTTCGTCGATGTTTTCATTAACGGTTTCTTCCACTTTATCTTCAAGTTTGTCCTGAAGACTTTTTTTCTCACCTTTATTGCCACATGAGGCAAACACAAAAAGTGAGAGTGCAAGCATGATTAAAATTTGTTTAGTTTTCATGATATTAAGGTTTTGGTTTCACTGCAAAGATAACAGATTTTTTTATAGCAGTAAAGTTTATAAACAAGCTTTACAGGCAATCAAACAAAAGCCCGCAATCGAAATGACTGCGGGCAATGTTATAAGGTCGTCAGTGAAAAATTACCAGCCCAGAGCTTTTCTCACACCAGCACCATAAGCCTTATCAGCTTTATCAAAAAGGCTTAGCTGACGTTCGATAATGTCTTTTGGAACGCCTTCCATTTCTCCTGCTATGCTTTCAAACAGTCGATTCTTTTGTCCTTCGTCAAACAGTCTGAACAGGTTTCCGGCCTGGGTAAAATCATCCTCATCTTCATTACCATAACGGTCAGCATCCCCGTCAATACGCAGGGGCGGTTCGGTGGGGGCATCTGCTTCAGCCGGCCCGTTGAAAGAGTTTGGCTCGTAATACGCATCGGGATTTTCTTCAAAATTATCAAAGAAACGCATGGAACCATCGGCATGATAGTGATTCACTTCATTTCTGGGGCGATTGGGTGGCAACATTTCATAATGTGTACCCAGTCTGTAGCGATGTGCATCAGCGTATGAAAAGACTCTTGCCTGTAGCATTTTATCAGGAGAATACCCAATACCAGGCACAACATTGGATGGTGAAAAAGCAGCATTTTCAATGTACACAAAGTAATTTTCAGGAATTTTATTCAGTTCAAACTCCCCTACTTTTATCAATGGATAATCACCATGTGGCCATACTTTTGTCAGATCAAAGGGGTTGTATGGTGTTTTCTCAGCCTCTTTTTCAGGCATTACCTGAATGTAAAATGTCCATTTGGGAAATTCTCCTTTTTCAATGGCTTGATTGAGCGCTTCCTGATAGGTTTCCCGGGATTCACCAATGGCTTTTGCTGCCTCTTCATTGGTGAGTGTTTTGTGTCCCTGTTGGGTCTTAAAGTGAAATTTCACCCAGAAGCGTTCTCCTTTTTTATTCCAGAAACTGTACGTGTGCGAGCCGTAGCCATTCATGTGCATTGGCGTAGCAGGAATGCCTCTGTCCGAATGCAGTATGGTAACCTGGTGTACACTTTCCGGGGTTTTCGACCAGAAATCCCATTTTGCTGTATTCGACCGCAGGTTTGTTTTTGGGTGCCGTTTTTGCGTATGGATAAAATCCGGAAATTTATACCCATCACGGACAAAAAACACCGGTGTATTGTTTCCAACCATATCCCAGTTGCCTTCGTCGGTATAAAATTTCAGCGCAAAGCCACGTACATCACGTTCGGCATCCGCTGCACCTTTTTCTCCGGCTACTGTGGAAAACCGGGCAAGCATAGGCGTTTTTTTACCTACCTCACTAAAAACTTTTGCACAGGTATATTTGGTAATATCCTCTGTAACTGTCAATGTGCCTTCTGCACCCCAGCCTTTCGCATGTACTACCCTTTCAGGAATGCGTTCGCGGTTTTGATGCGCAAGTTTCTCCAGCAGTTGGTAATCCTGAATAAGAACCGGACCACGTTTTCCTGCTGTCATTGAGTTTTGATTATTGGTTATTGGGGCACCACCCGTTGTTGTTAATTTTTTCTTTTTCATAAACACGGTTTTGATTTGCTGTAAAATACACAAAACAATAATCAGTTCAAAATATTTTAAGGTTTATTTGCTTTTTATGAAACAAAACCGTCTGTTATTATAACAAAAATCTCATGTGTGACAGGGAATTAACAATAAATCCTGCTATTCCTTTTACTTTCTAAGAAAACCAATACCTTTGCATTGTGAACATAAGTGCAATTCAAAATCAAGCTAATCATGAACATTTCCAGGCATATTTCCAGCAGAAGCTTAAGCATTCCAAAATCATCCATCCATGAAATGACCCGTCTTTCGCAGCAGTACAAAGACGTATCGTTCTTATCCTGGGCAAAACCAACAACCGGCACACCGGATCACATTAACCAGGCAGCAATTGAGGCCATAAAAGCAAATAAAACTGCCGGTTATTCAGCATCATCCGGGTTATTGCCATTACGTGAAGCAATTGTGGAAAAGCTTAAAACCAAAAACAAGATAAAAGCAAGCACGGATGAAATCATTGTCACCATTGGTGCAGTTGAAGCCTTAACTGCAGCAATAATGGCTGTGGTAAACCCCGGAGATGAAGTCATCATACCGATACCGGCCTATTCCACCCACATGCGGCAGGTAGAAATGGCTGGTGGAGTCAACACCTTAATTCCCACAAAAGAACATGACCATTTTAAACCGGACATTAAGGCCATGGAAGCTGCCATTACAGACAAAACCAAGGCCATCTTTTATTCGTCGCCAAACAATCCTACAGGCGCAGTATACAGCAAAGCAGATACAGAAGCGATCGCCCGTATGGCAATTGAAAATGACCTGATTGTTATCACCGATGAGGCTTACGAATATTTCAATTACGATGGGAATGAACATTATAGCATTGCTGCATTTGAAGGAATGCGGGATCGTACGATATCGGTGTTCACCTTTACAAAAACATATGCCATGACAGGCTGGCGTGTTGGCTACCTGCATGCAGACAAAGCACTCACAGAACACATCACCAAAATGCACATTCCCATGGCAATATGCGCTCCGGTAGCATCTCAATACGCTGCCCTTGAAGCCCTGCAAGCTTCTCAATCCTGCATTGAAGACTTCAAATCCCACTATTTATCAGCGCGTAATCTGATGTGTCAACGTCTGGATAATTTACCTCACATTTTTGATTATCAAAAACCCCTGGGGGCTTATTTGATGTTCCCGAAAGTCAAATTGCCCGAGGCACAAGACTCACTCAGGTTTGCAAAAAAAATGCTTGATGATATTCAGGTTTCCACAACACCAGGTGTAGCTTTCAAAGGGGAAGGCCACCTTAGGCTGTCATTTTGTGTTCCGGAAGACATGATTAATCAGGCTTTTGACCGTATGGAAACCTATTTTAGATAACCATCAGAAAAAACACAAACTGGTGTAAGTAAATTATTGACCCAATACTTCTGCGTCTACCCAGAAAACAGCATCAATCTGTATCTGGTATTCCTGTGTAATTACTCTGTCGGTAATGGTTTTCACCCGAAACTGTATGCTGTCTTTTTTGATGTATGCTTCCAGGTTTTCATCGCTGGTATTCAGCAGAATTGTATTTCCAACATCATCCGGGATGTCCTCTTTCCAGGCAATTTCAATTTCAGACAATTCATCCGCACTGAGGTAAACGTAAATGTCATTTAAAAACGCAAAATCGCCATCATCCGGGGATGTCACACTAAGCTGTGAGCTGGTAAGCAGGATTTCTTCAACCTTATCCTTGCGGGTATCATGCACGGCAAATTGTGTCTCTGAATTGGTGGTAATTTCGGGTGTCCACATGTCAAAAGGCATGTTTGCACCAACGGTAGACGGCACTGTCACAGAGGTCTGATAATCCATTTCAAATTGTGTGTATTCATCGACCTTTTCACACTGAGTAAAAGCCAATGCAATTACGAGTAAGGGTAAAATCAGTTTTCGCATAGCTGTCTTTTTAAGATCAACATCAAAAGTCTGTTAAAGTTCGCTAACGAATAAGTGTCACATTTCCTTTTTTGGTAAAGCTATCCTGATCCAGGCATGTAGCTTCAAAGAAATATACATACACATCGGGAGGTAAAGCTTTTCCACGGAATGTGCCATCCCATCCCCTGTCATTGATGTTATCCGTTTCGTAAATCAACTCGCCCCAGCGATCATATACAGCAAAGTACATATCTGTAACGACACCAACGGGTGCATAGGGTTTAAAATAATCATTTTCGCCGTCACCATTTGGTGTAAAGGCATTGGGAATATAAAGATACGGTTCTCCGCAAATCAACTCTTTCACGACCACTACAACGGTATCTTTATTGATACAGCCAAGGGAGTCACGGATTCTGACTTCAAAACTTGTTGTTTCATCAGGTTTTGCAACTACAGCAGGCTGATCATCACCGGAAAGGGATTCATCAGGGAGCCATTGATAATGATAACCGGACTGATCTGTGGCAATCAGGTTTGTTGTCATGCCGGTAAAAATCTCATCCGGCTCTGCAACAAGCTCAAGTGGTGGCACATAACCTTCTGATTCCACTTCATATTCTGCAGATTTCGAACAACCGTTTTCATCGGTTAACAGCATGGTATAATCGCCTTCACACAAACCGGTGGCTACCGAATCGCCAGGGGTTTCATTCCATGCGAAATGGTAGGGCGGCGTACCTCCGATTGGGTTGATGTGTATTCTGCCATTGCAAACACCTGTACAAAGCATATCATAAACAGAATACTGATATAGCAACTCCGGTGGCTGTGTCAGAATATACTCCACTGTATCCACACAATTGTGCGCGTCGGTTATGCTTGTCTGGTAGGAACCTGCAGGCAGGCTGTCAATTTCAGCCTCTGTACTGCCGTTAAACCAGACATAGTTGTATGGCTGAGTACCTCCACTGGCACCTGCGTTCAGGGTGGCTGTTTCTCCGTAACACAGGATGGGAGATTCGGGCTGAATGTACCCGATAAGTTCATCCGGTTCGGCAATGGAAACGTTGCGGTGAATAACGCAATTATCTGCATCTATAATGGTTGCCTGATAAAGCCCGGCACAAAGTCCGGAAATGCTCTGACCGGTTAGGCCGTCATTCCAGTAATAATCAAATGGTGGCGTACCACCGGAAACAGAAACACTGATCTCACCCTCGCAATCGCCGTAACAGGGATTATGCTCAACATTGTTCAGGCTGGTTGCCAGATTGTTGGGAGGCACCATTTCCACTTCAACCGTTGTATCACAGCCATTGGCATCGGTAATGGTTGCCGTGTTTGTACCGGTATACATTTCATCATTAACAGGACCATTCGTGCCATCACTCCAGTAAATGGTGTACGAGGGCGTTCCGCCTGATACTGCCAGTTCTGCCTGCCCGAGGCCTACGCCATCACACTGAGGCTGCACAAGGGTTGCAAACTGAGCATCCAGGGGATCCGGCTGACTGATGGTAAAGCTGATTTCATCCTCACATCCGATATCATCTGTCACCGTCACATCATAGGTGCCGGCACACATGTCTTCCCGTGTATTTCCGGTACCGTCATCGTTCCAGATATACGTATAGGGAGCATACCCACTGGCGCTGACTTCAACTGATCCGTTGCAGTCGCCATAGCATAAGGGTTGTTGGATGGCAGGAGGCAGAAAAATCAGGTTATCCACATCCACCTGCACCTGATCGGTGGTCTCACATCCCAACTGGTTTGTCAGAGTCAGTGTATACGTTTGATCTGATGAGGGAGCAACAACAGGCGAGCTGCTGTTTTCGCCACTGACAATGCCGGAAAGTGGCGCCCACTGATAATCGAGGTTATCAGAAGGGTTAATGTTCGATACACTGAGGCTTGCGCTTTCACCCGCACAGATAATCTGATCCGGACTCAGCGTGTAGTTAAACTCATGCCATTCCACCAGCACGCTTTCCACCTGTTGGGTGTTACAGATGTTCTCTGTAAGTTGCAGATAATATGTTGTCGTTCCATCCGGGATATCGGTCATATCTTCAGTGGTGCTGATAATATTGGAAAATCCGGCATCATCCGACCAGGCAAGCTCACTGACATCACCACCGGTGGTAGCTGTAAGGCTCACCGGATCACCCTGGCAAATCATGGTATCAGGGGGCATGCTTACCAGGATGGAAACATCCTCGATTTTAATTTCCTGATAAATCGTGTCGTTACACACATCGCTTACAACCAGCGTATAATCTGTATCTGTTGATGGGGATACAACCGGATTCTGAACGTTTGGGTTATCCACTTCTCCCTGTATCCAGTTAAATGAAGCATCAGTACCATAATCAGTATCCGGACCGATTTCGACATCTTCTCCCGGACAAATGCTGATGGGCTCCAGACTCATTACATCTGCTGTTTGAACTTCAATTATGCGGTAAGATGTATCAGCGTAATTGCATGCGAGGGAATCGTAAGCCACGAGCATGACTTCATATTCACCTTCTGCATCGTACATGTGGCTGGGTTGAAACTCTGTGCTGGTAGTACCATCGCCAAAATCCCAGAAAAACGAGCTTCCCTGGCTGTTGTTGATAAAAGATACTGTCTCGGGTGCACAAATGGCCGGAATGGGTTCAAAGCTGGATGCTGCCAGATTTTCAATAATGTTAATTTTAAATACAGCGTTGTTGCAATTGGTACTGTTGTTGGTTGGCGACCACACGCCGGGATCTGGCATGGTGGGAAACTCCTGACACGAGCCGCAGCTTGCGCAAACGGATTGTATCACATTGCCTTTTTTATCAAACCGGCTGGTTCCGCCATCCACATGATCGTGACCGGAATAACCACAGCCGCCATAATGCACTTCACCAAAAAAGGTAGCATACTCAAGGGCAGCAGCATCTTCACTAAAAACGGCAACGTAAAAATCCTGGCCGTCGGTTTCAGTTTGCAGGGCATCGGCGGTTACCGGCAGGCCTTTGGTTCCGTATGTGTCAGTCCAGGCATAGGTGTCACCGGCCTCATTCAGGAAGGTATTGGCCCATTCTCTGCCCCATCCGGCAAGGTAAATACGGTCGCAGACATCCACAGCAAATGCGCTGGGAGATAATATCGGGCGACCTGCTCCCCTGCCAAAAACACTGGACCATTCAAGGCTTGTCAGATCCGGGTTGAATTTGGCAAGAAACTGACCGGAGTTGGGTACAAAATAACTGGCATTGTTAACCATATCGGTTCCCTGGGCTTCTGTCTGACCATAGATATACACATCGTTTTCATCATCAATGCGCACAAAATGCGCCTGATCGTACTCAGCACTGCCAAAGAAAGTCGACGTCAGCAGGTTGTTTCCGTTGGGGTTGATTTTTCCGACAAAACCATCGGTACTGCCGCCCGCAAAGGAGGTAAGGTAAGCATCTGCTGTGACAGGGAAATCGGATGAGGTGGTTCCGCCACACACGTAGGACGTATTTGCCGGCCCGGGATAAATGGAATACACAGCATCATCATTGCTGCCGCCGTAATACGACATCCAAATCATGTCCGAAAGATCAGGAGAAAATTTGGCAACCAGGCCGTCCATACCACCGCCGTTGTTTGGCTGAAATCCGGTGCTTATTCCGGCAGAAATATCGCTGGAAAAGGTATTAGCCCCCACAAGGATAAAATCTTTATCATCCGCAATCACCTCGCCTCGAGCCCCATCACCATAATTGTAATACAGGCTGTCGTTGCCGTGCATCTGTATGTATCCCTCCTCGGTGTAGGACATTTTAAAATTCAGTCCGTCGTTGTTGCTGCCACCAAGAAATGTACTTCCCAACAGTTGCGTTCCGTCTTCGCTGAGTTTGGTCAGAAAAATATCGGTACCATCCGGAAAGACAATCACGTTATCGTAGGTAATGCTGTCCCCACCATTGAATGAATTATCCCAGGCGTTGCTGCTGGTGGGAAAATCCGATGATCCCGTGGTACCAAAAATGATAAGCTCATTGCTTTGATTGACCACCATGGAATGCGGCATTTCTTCGGCCACCGCTCCACCAAGATAGGTAGCATATAGACGGGTAGAGCCGTCTTCATTGTATTTGATGACGCCCACATCACAGCCCATATCGTAGTATGAGCTACCGGGGTAAGGCCCGATTCCACCAGCCATGTCAGTCTGGTATGCACCAAATGATGTAGGATATCCAATATCAAAAACAATACCACCGCTAAACACATTATCCTCATAATCCCAGGTTGCGGTAAAACCCCAATTGTCACCAGTGGAGCCAGTGTAGGTACTAAAAACCAGTGAAGGATCAATAATCAGTTCACTATTAGGATCGTAGCCATCAGGAAGATCAAAGGAAACCACATTGTCATCCAGCGTGTACTCACAGGCAATGTCTATGGTATCACCATCAATAACCTGATACGCATATGGCTGCAATTCTGTGGTTTTTGACAGGGATGTTTTCAGCACCAGGTTGCCACGCCAGAGCCGCATTTTATCCAAACCCTCATAGCGCAGCCGGAGCTGATCCGGATCTGCACCGGGCTGAATGATATAATCGTACTTCAGGCCATTTCCATTGTCGTAAAAGGAAACATCAATTCCGTTGTAAAGCTCCTGATAGCGCACCTGCCTGTAAATGCCCACACGTCTTGCCCAGTGCGAGGGGTCATTGCCCAGAAAGTAATTTTCATAATCCGGACACTTTTCACGACCCTGCATCCGCACATCCTTTGAGGCACCCACAAAATGAACCTTATAAGCATGAAAATCCAGATGATCCGGCAGTTCCTCATCGTGTTCATGATGCGCTTCTGTTACGTCGCTTTCACCATGGTGCGCATGGGAATGTGTGTGCTGGCTTTTGTCTGCAAAATTGTAAACAAGCCCGTCTTTTTCCAGAAACAAAGCACCATAGTTCAAACGGCATTTGTATTCAACATGCTCAGGAAACTGGTTTTTGTTTTCCACAAAACGATGCTGAGCAAACATCGGCAATGTCAGAAACAGTGACAGAATCAGTAATGCTATGCGATGGCTGTATTTCATGCTAAACAGAGTCAATTGGGTTTTATACCTGATAAAGTTACTGCATTTTTACCTCTCAGACAAGTTTATTTCGCATTCTGTTGCCCGGAAACGCTTTAAATCCAACTTAATACTTAAAATTGTACCGGCAATGTCATTAGGTTGAATCAACGACGAGCATATATCTCCTGAACAGCCCGTTCAATCACCTCATCGGTAGCGCGGTCGCTCCAGTCCATCAGAGCCGTGATATGAGGCGGCACACCGGACTCGTAGTTGTTTCCGTTTTTGTCCAGGGTCTGGGTAACAGAAAAGCGGTACGTCCAGCCGTTTGGTAATTGCCCGCCATTGGGGACTCCAAGACCGCCGCCTGTGGTATCTCCCACGATCACAACATTGTCAATGGCCCGTGCCCCCAGGGCAGTAAACGAGCTGGCGCTGTATGATCCCCTGTCGGTGAGCAGGCACACCGTTTTATGGTATCGCTCCCCTCCTTCCGGTTCAATATACACCGGTTCGGAAGCTGTGAAATCATCATTGCCGGGGCCGCTTTTCATCCGTGAATGATACAGCAGCGTTTTCTGATCAACAAAGCGGCTCAACAGATCGTAAACATCGGCAATGCTGCCACCACCGTTTTCACGAATATCCAGAATCAGTCCTTCCGTGTTCTGGTAACGGTTCAGCACAAAATCCAGGTTTTCGCCATCAATGTTACCGGGAAATGAAGACAGCCGGATGTATCCGATGGAATCGCCCGCCAGAAAATCGTGAGAAAATGGTCCGGAAACGTAATAATTTTCCGGAAGGTAATTATCGGCTACCATGCGCCAGTCAAAATTATCCTGCCCGCGGCGGTAATTGCCGTAAAACGAGCGGTTAAAATCCGACACCAGGTTCACGTGATCATCCCGCAACTCATCCAGCATGGCTGCCATCACACTGAACAGTGAATCCTTGCTCATTCCCTCGTACAGGCAGTTGCGGTACACCGTTTTCTCATGCTCCCAGTCTATGCCTTTATACGCGAAAAAGGCGTACTTTTCATGGCACTGCTCCCAGAGGTAATCAAAATTGTCATACGCATCGTCCGATTTTCCGTTTTCCTCGAACATGAGCTTTTCACAGGATGAAAAAACCACAATCAGCAGGCTTATTATCAGCAGTTTGTATCTCATTTTTCAGGGATTTTAGCGGGTTCATTCAGTCCAAACATAAAACCAAGCTGCAGTTGATGCGCAGCCATTTCAAAGCGTTCGCCGGTTTTGTGTGAATACAGCGCATCCCACAGGTAGGCCAGTTTCACAGCATTGCCATTGTTCAGGTGGATGTGATAAGCCAGCTCAGAATGCATCCGATACCCGTCAAACCAGTGCAGCTCGTGCCGTTTGTAATAATTGTAATCGTTTACAACGGAGGAGTTATCCATATAATTAAAACCATTTCGCCAGGACACATTCATCACACCGGCATCCAGCCTGAAGGCAAGGCTTCGTTTTCGGGGAATGAGCTTGATTCTGAACAGTTTTAAATCGATGGTTTTGGCTTTCGTTCTGGACAGGTCAAGCCCGACACGAGCAGAAGCAAAGAGGGTACCAAACGCCTCAGAGCCAAAAGAGTTGTTGTAAAACGCGCTGTTGTTCCGGATCATGCCCGTGAGCATCATGCTGCCACCGGCTTTCAGATTGAGACGTTCTCCGGTT
Source organism: uncultured Bacteroidales bacterium (assembly GCA_964418565.1). GTDB lineage: Bacteria > Bacteroidota > Bacteroidia > Bacteroidales > ML635J-15 > JAQIBY01. The sequence continues at coordinate 20,353 of CAYQMB010000043.1, forward strand.
TGCGGAAACACGCGGAACAGTTCGGTATGCCGGATATCGAGGCGCCCCAGCATGGCGTATGAGTCGGAATCCATAAATTCATCCGCACCGGTAAAGGAAAACATAACACCTCCGGACGACTCCCGGGCATCACTGAGCATCACACGGTACAAACCAATATTGGCCGAAGCGCCGTGGTAGGTCAGCGGTGAGGTGGCAAAATCACGGAAATTCGAGTATCCCAGTCCGGCAGACTGGTCAAAGTAAACCGGTCGGAGGCTGTCGCCGGATTGCAGGCTGAGTGCCCTGTGGGTTGTCTGCGCGTGCAGGCCACAGCTCAAAACCAAAACCGCCGGTAACAAAAGAAAAATGTGTCGCACTGTTTTTGTTTTTTGATAAAAATATAAATTTTCAGGGGTTTCTGAAAATATGCTTTGTTAATGATTCGGGCGTGCCCGTTTTTGGTTCCGGCGCAGGCACGAACCTTCAGGAAAAACCTTCAGGGTCGTTTCAATCCCTCTCTGTACAGTTTCATTCAAATTAAGCGAACAAGTTGATAGTTACGACCCTGAAGGTTCGTGCCTGCGCCAAAACCAAAAACGGTCGGGCTATCCGCTTGTATCTTTGAGCGTTGAATTCTAACGCTCAAAGGATACCGCTTCTATCCCTCACGCGGGGGGTTTCACACAACTAAAAAACAGTTATTTTCATGATGGACTGAAAGCACTTAACACGTTGAACAAAAGAAAATCCCACTTGTACTACAGGTAGTTAAATCAGAAAATATAAAAACAGAAATGACTATGAACAGATCAAAACTCTTAATAACAGCATCAACCGGAAATATAGGCTTACCCTTGTCAAAAGCCCTGCACGAAAAAGGGACTCCCTTTACGGCTGCAACACGGAATCCTGACAAAGCATTTGAAAAATTCGGATTTGAAACCGAAACAGTACCGCTTGACTACACCAAACCCTCAGGCTTTCCCGAAGCTCTGAAAGGGGTTGAAACTATGTTCCTGTGTGGTCCGTCGGCGACACCGGGCGCGGACAAAATGCTGCTCAAACTGGTGGAACAAGCCATAGATTCGGGTGTGAAATATTTTATATTTATTGCCTCATATCCCAATGTGATGGACCGCATTGAAAAAAGCGGAAAAGACTACACATTTCTGCGGGGTAACTTTTTTATGCAAAATTTTGAGATGTACCAGACAAAAGACATCCGGGAGCATAACCGGCTCTTTCTGCCAACCGGAAAGGGTAAAGCGCCGTATGTTGACACCATTGACATCGGTCAGGTAGCGGCTGAAGTCATTGACAATCCGGCTGAATACAAAAACGACACCATATACCTTACCGGTCCGGAAGCGATGGATCTGCATCAGGTTGCCGGCATTTTTTCCGATGTATTGGGCAAAAAAATCACCTTCAGCGAGCCCGGCGATGACGAATACCGCAAGGAAATGAAAAATCGCGGCTATTCAGACAAATATATCGATGCCATGATATCTGTCTTTGGAAAAATCAAAAAGGGTGAGGTGGCTCAGACATCAGATGATATTGAAAAGATATTGGGCCGAAAACCCGGTTCACTCAAAAATTATATTGAGAGAAATAAGGGGCTTTTTAACTAGTCTTTTTATAATGCCTTTTTACATGCCGGCTTTTGTCACAAAATTTGCAGAAAAAGCAAATTTTCATGCCAAAGGCAGACAGGTCCGCCAAAAGCTACCTGTGTGGGTTTGCATTACCACCGGACTGCGTTCGGAAACGGGGCTTCGAGACGCTTCGCTCCTCAGCCTCCTTTTTCCGCCCTTGTCCGGTGTTACCGACATCTTGTCCCTCCGGGACAGGTGGGGTTGTTACCTGCCGCTTTTGTTCCGTCGATTGCCGGACAGGCACCATTTTTGTCATATCTGCCGCTTTTGGCATGATATTTTGCTTGC
>CAYQMB010000044.1:0-22261 GCA_964418565.1 uncultured Bacteroidales bacterium
CATACAGACAGCTCCTGATGTGTTCAGGCTCAGATCCAGCGGGGGTCTTACTGTAACGGTAAGGCTTTCAGCTTGTGATGAACAGCCTGCATCATCCACTGCAGTGACAATGTAATCGGTAGTAATGTCAGGGCTTATCTGTTGGGTGGAGCCGCTTCCAAGCTGATCCCATGTATAGGTGTATGGAGGTGTTCCTCCGGCTGCAGTAACATCAATCTGTGTGCTCTGACCGATACAAAGTGTGTCTTCGCCTGAGGGGATGGCTACTACCTGGTCGGGGCCACTGACCGGAAGGGTTGCGTATACTTCACAATCGTTCTGATCCGTAATGGTAACGGTGTAAAGATCCGCTTCAAGGGTGTTACTTGATGCCTGATCTGTGACATCCGGGCTCCACTGGTATTCATAAGGTGGAGTTCCGTTGCTTACCATTACCTCTGCATATCCGTCATTATAACCATAGCATGAAACAGGTTGTGTGATCGTGTTATCAAGCTGCGGTGATGGTGTCTGGTTGACATCTACATCAAAATCGGCTGTGCAGCCATAGGCATCTTCAACAAGGCAGGTGTAGGTGCCTGCCGTAAGATTCCCGATGGAATCTGTGCCAGTGATATTTCCCGGTGTCCAGGTGTGATTAAAGCCTGGTGTGCCACCGTTGATACTGCTCACATACGCTGCTCCGTTGTTTTCATTGCAGGTGACATTTACCGTACCGAAAGTTGCATTGATTTCATTTGGCTCAGGTACAAAGAAATTGTCTGTTATGAAACAGGAATGATCATTTGCATTATACACCACCACATTATAGTTTGCAGAGCTCAGGCCTGATACCGTTGGATCAGAACCGGTCGTTCCAAACCACTCGTAGTCATAATTGCCAGACCCGCCGCTTACTGTGATTGCAACAGAACCATCACTTCCACCATGGCAGGTTACAGGTGTGATGGTTTCACTAAGCGTCATAGGAGTAGGCTCTGAAATGCTAACGGATTCTTCAGAGGTGCAACCATTGGCATCGGTGGCCGTAACATTGTATGTGCCCGGGCAAAGGCCGGATACATTAGATCCGCTGTAGCCTCCGGACCAACTGTAGGTTATAGGTGGAGTCCCACCTGAGAACATTGCTTCAGCGGTACCATTGCAGAAACCATTACAGGTTGCATCTGTGTAGTTATCAACCCGTGCCTGGAACACATCCGGTTCAGTAATTGTGATTGTCTGACTGGTTGAACAGCCGTTTGCATCAGTAATCTGAACATTGTATTGTCCTGCCGCAAGGTTATTGGCATGAGCACTGGTTTGTCCGGCCGGATCATCCCATAATATAGAATTTGATGGTGTACTGCTGGTAAAGTAAACCTGTGCTTCACCGGTTAAGTTACCGTTACAATCCACATTGGTGATTACGATACTGTCAATGACAGGAGCGGAAATATCATTCAAATCAATGGTATGCATTGTAGAACAGCCATGATCATCTGTAACAGATACAGTATAATTACCCTGAGGTATTCCTGACAAGGCTGCTGTTGTCTCGGCCGGATAATTTTCCCATTCGTAGGTGTAGGGTGATGTTCCACCAATCACACCAATGGTAATAGACCCGTTGGAATTACCGCATTGTGGCATGATGGTGTCCTGAACAGTTACGTCGAGTACTGCCGGCCCGCTAATGCTTGCGCTGCTGGTTTGCTGACATCCGTGTGCATCGCTTACCGTTAAGAGGTATAAACCGGTACATAAATTATCATTGGTGGCTGACGCAGCGGTGTTTGACCAATTGTATATGTATGGTGTTGTTCCGCCGCTTACCTGGGCAGTAATTTCACCATCACAATATCCATGACAACTTTCATCGGTGATATCCATTCCCACAATGATTTGCGGTGGTTCGTTTATTATAAGACAGGTGTCTGTATTACAGCCGTTGTCATCATGGACAGTAACGCAATGAGTGCCGGCTGCCAGGTTATTTACGTTGCTGGTGGATGCTGCGTTATCCCAGATGTAATTGTAAGGTGGGGTTCCTCCGGAGACAGTGACGCCTGCGGCGCCATCGGCGAGGCCATGACAACTTGCATCTGTGGTTGATGCACTACTGATTTCAAGCAGGGCAGGGTCAGGAATGTTGGCTACACCATTGGATGTGCACCCATTATCATCGGTTACGGTAACCCCGTATCCACCCGGACAAAGATTGACTGCTGTCTGGCTTGTCTGGTTGTTAAGGTCACTCCACTCAAATGCGAAAGGTGCGGTTCCGCCTGCAGCGTTTGCCGTTGCTTCACCATCACAGGAGCCACTGCAATTCGTCATGGTGACATTTGTGGTTACATTGATAAATGGTGGTTCTGTCAACGTGTAATTCCGTGTAATCATACAGCCATTGTTATCTGAAATAACAACTGTATAGGTGCCATCACACAGTCCGGTCAGATCTTCATCATTTGGCAAGGTGCCCGGTCCTGTCCATGTAAAGTTGTACGGAGGCGTTCCACCCATTGGAGTGAGCTGGATTTCACCATCGCAGGCGTTGTGACACTGTGGATTTACCGTTGCGCCACTGACATCTAGCTGTGTTGGTTCGTTGATGGTGCTACTTGATGTGGCAATGCAGCCTGTGTTCATGTCGGTAACTTCCAGAGTATAGCTACCGGCACAAAGGTTGGTTGCAGTAGGATTGGTTTGTGCGGGCGTTGTATTCCATTGATAATCAAAGCTGCCTGAGCCCCCGGTGACAACTGCCGTAATCTGACCATCACAGGCTCCAAAACATGAAGCATCTGTGGTTGAGCTGATGTTGACAGTTGGTCCGGATATATCACTGACAGCAAATACATCAATCGTTTGACATCCTTTATTGTCTGTTACGGTGACCTCGTAAGTGCCAGCCGGTACACCAAGCAGGTCTTCAGTATGGGGCCCGTAATCCCAGTCAAAGTTGTATGGTGATGAACCTCCGCTAACAGTAAGGTCGATGCTACCATTTGACTGTCCGCAATCGGATTCGGTAATGTCTGCAGATATAACAATTTCACTGTTCTGATCCAGATCCACATCGTCCATAGCTGTACATCCATTATCATCGGTAACGGTAACTTCATAATTACCGGCGCAGAGGCTGATTGCCATCTGAGAATTCTGGAAATCGCTCCATAAGTATGTGTAAGGAGCTGTTCCACCAGATTCATTTGCCATAGCCGAGCCTGTGCAATCACCATAACAGTTGATTGAAGGAGCAAGTGCATTAACAGAGAGTGCCGGAGGTTCATTAATTGTTGCGTTGGCGGTGTACATACAGCCAAATTGGTCGGTAACCGTGACAGTATGGGCTCCGGGTGTGAGATTAGTTGCTGTAGCTGTGTTTTGTACAGGGCTGGTGTCCCATTCGATGTTGAAAGGTGGTGCTCCGCCGCCTATGGAAACGGTTGCTGTACCATCATCAAAACCATTGCATGTGATGTCTGAACTGGAAGAAATTGACACGGCTGCTCCGGGAGCATCGTTAATAGTCACGGTAGCTGTTGCCTGACAGTTGTTATCATCAGTAACGCTTACCGTGAATGGCGAGTTTGTTGATGAAAGCCCCGTGTTATTGGCACTTGTTGGCTGCGATCCTCCCGACCATAAATAATCATAATCTCCTGCTACTGTTCCTCCTGAAGCAATTACCCCGGCTGTTCCGTCTGCTTGCCCGCAATGTGCATTTGTGCTGCTTGTCATCAGGCTTATAGCCGTGGGTTCAGTGATGGTAACAGGGGCTGTTGCCGTGCAGGCATTGCCATCAGTAAGGGTTACTGTGTAGCTACCCGGACAAAGTCCGCTGTTGTCGGGTTGGGTGGGTGTGCTTCCGTTTCCGAGGCCCCAGTCGTAAGTCAGACTACCAGTGCCGCCGCTTCCGGAAGCTATGGCTGTTCCGTCGCAGATACCATTGCAGGTGACATCGGAAGAACTGCTAATGCTGGCTGTCAGGACAGGTGCCGCATCTATGGTGAAATTTGTAACCGCAGAGCAGCCCCAGGTGTCGGTAACGGTAACCGTGTATGAATCAGGAGCAAGGTTGTTTAAACTGTGACTTGTGGCAGAGGTGGTGTTTGAAACGCTGTGTGACCAGTCATAGGTAAAGTTCGGATCGCCGGTAAGTACATTTATCGTAGCTGAGCCATCGGATGAGTACGAACACAGGGTTGAGCTGTGGGTTTCGTTGATGGCCACACCACCGACATCAGCAATGCTTCCGGTAAAGTCGGCAGTACAGTTGTTATCATCAGTAACTGTTACATGATATGTCCCTGCAGAGAGGTTATTGGCTGTTGCTGTAAACTGAGCCGGGACGCAATCCCATTCGTAGGCATAATCTGTGGCAACTGTTCCACCCGAAGCTGCGACTGTAATGCTTCCGTCTGACTGGCCGCAGTGAGCATCCATTGAGGATACGGTAGCGGTTATGCTTGTCGGCTCGGTGATAGTAACGGTTTCGGTTACGCTGCACGCACCCTCGGTGACAGTTACCGTATGTGTGCCTGCACATAAGCCTCCGGTTGTGGATGCATTTGGAGTAGAACCACTGCTCCACTGATAAGTAAACGGACCGGTGCCACCGGAAACAGTTGCGGTAGCTTGTCCGTCGCAGGCTCCATTGCACTGTGCATGTTGATTGACGCTTGTGCTTACGGTAAATGGGGCGCCTGTGTCATTGATGATAATGGTATTGGAAGCAGTACAGCCATTTCCATCCGAAACACTTACGGTATAACTGCCTGCCGGTATGTTGTTAATGGTGCCTGTAACCCCACCGTTTGACCAGTTGTATGAATATGGTAAGGTGCCTCCACTGACAGAAACGCTTGCCGAACCGTTGGCAAGTCCGCAGTTGGCATCTGTACCGCTCATGGTGAGTGTCATTCCTGCGGGGTCTGTAATGCTAAATGGCTCAACAGTGTAGCAGGCAGGATTGCTGCCATCGGCTACTGTAACATCATATGAACCGGCGCATAAACCTCCTGTTGTTTGGTTGTTTGGTGTTGTTCCTGCAGGATATATGTATGCGAAGGTTGAGGGACCGGTAGCATTTACAGTGGCCGTTCCGTCGCAATCACCTGGACAGGAGGGATCTGTTGTAACAACATTGGCTGTTGGTATGGTTCCCAAAGAATTGATGGTAAATGTTTCGGTATTTGAGCACCCATTGGTATTGGTAAGGGTGAGGGTATATGTTCCTGCGCACAAGTTGTTCTCTGTATCCGTTGTGCCGCCTGACGACCAGTTGTATGAGGCCAGGCCGGTATTGGCAGTAGCAATGCCATCACAGTTGCCGCAGTTTTCATCGGTGGTTGTAACACCCGGAGTTGGTGTGTCATATACCGTGATATTTAGGTTATAACTGTCAATACAGGAACCCGCTGTTACGGTAAGTGAAACATTGTGTGCTCCTGCAGACCCAAATGTTACCCCTGATGGATTTTCTGCTGTTGATGAGGCCGGTGTACCACCGGAAAATGACCAGTTGTATGTTTCTCCGGTAACAGATGCTCCTGTGTGTGTGAAATCAAATGACTGTGCATTAATGCATTGGTTTCCATTGTATGTAAATGTGGCATCGGGTATTGGTGGTGCCGTGAGGGTAACGGTGTTTGTGTTGGTACATCCGTGGTCATCTGTTACCGTGATGGTGTATGTGCCATCGCTCAGGCCGGTAAAGGTATGGGACGTTGTGTTCCACGCCGTTGACTGTCCTGTACAGGCAATGTCATACGGTGGATACATACCGCTTATACCACTAACCGTTATTTCCCCGTCGTTATTGCTGCATCCGGGATTTGTTGTGGATGTATTAAACGTGACCTGGCTCGGTTCCCCAATGGTTATGGTTTCAGTAAAGGCACATCGCCCCGTGTTGTCTTCTATGGTTACTGTGTACCCGCCAGGTTCCAGATTACTTATGCTTGTATTGCCGGACGTAAAACCGCCTGGGCCTACCCAGCTTACAGTGTATGGAGATGTGGCTCCTGAAATATTGGTTACCTGTGCCCAGCCGTCGTCTGTACCAAAGCAGGAACAATGGCCATAGAGGGTATCCGCCGTGACACCGTTGATGGTGAAATTGATCGAATTCTGCGGGGCGTAATTAGAGCAAATATCATCTACACCACCGCCATTAACGGTAAGGGTATAATTACCGTCGTGCTCAAGGTAGTCATTAAGATCTAGTGTCCAGATATCATCATAATAGGTATCGCCATAGGTGGAGCCGAGCCCGGCCTGACATATTTCACTCCATGCGTCTGAGATGTCATAATTGCCTTCAGGGCCGGTAATGGTGAAATCTGTTGGCTGTACACTTGTACACCACAGGCGCTCGGAAAACTGAATGGTAAGGCTTGAGGCGCCGCATTCAGGTGGATAAAGGATACTTTCAATGTAAGGGCCGGTGTTATCAACAATCTGGGCTGTTCCGCCAAAGCTGATGCTGTATCCGCTTTGCGTTGCGCTCCAGTTACTGACATTGACAACGTAAGTTTCACCAGCGGTTACATTCAACACATCATTAAACGGTGTGCAACTGTTACCATGCTGACAATCATCACCACTACCACCAGTAGGTCCTGTGTCTCCGGCTGTTCCGCAAAAATTGCAACTGACCTGAAGCGAACCCGCACTGGTAGCTATGTCCATACAGTCTGCACTGGTAAGGTCATATATAGCCCAGTCATAATCATCTGCCGGGTCGTTCGGGGACAGTGTAAAAGAGACAGTTCCACTGGATTGGACGGTAAACGTATACCAGACATCATTTACTTCGCCACCGAGGAGGCAGTTGCCGGGGCAGTTATCATCTGACATTGCCCCGCCATATGTGGGTATTTCACCGGAGTAATGTCCTACGCCGGTGTATGAGGCAGAGGTGTTATATGTGTTAAAGCAAAGCGGAATAGCGCCCAGACAATCCTGTTCGTTCGGAGGTGTAATGGTTGAATAGGCCAGGTCTCCCATGGCTATTCCGGATTCGTTGCAGTAATAATCGTAAATAACTACGCTATAGGTGCCATTAGCTGGGCATGTCCAGGTTATTTCTGATCCAAGGCCACAATGATCATCGTTGTATTCAAAAACGGTGTTTCCGTTTTGATCGCAGATTTCAATCTGTGTATCGTTTGTATTGTTTCCGCCTCCCTGACAAAAACTAAAAATGTACGTGTTGAATTCGTAAGCATCAAATGTAAACCGGTCTCCCGCGGAGGTAGAAACGGTCTGGAAGGTTGGGAGCATAGACAGGTTCCCAGCATATGTGCCACCACCATTGCATTGTGCAATAACATTTAATGATAATGTGGCAAAAAGGCCAATGAATAAGATGGCTCTGAGTTGTTTAAAATACGTCATAATAAGCACCTCTTAGCTTGGTTTATATCCCTAAAATCCGATAAATCAATACCGGATTAAAAATGCATGTAAACTTCCCCTTTTATTCTAACGGAGTCCCTTCAGGTACTCCTGATATTTTTTCGGATTGGCCTCAACCCACGCCTTTTTTCTACGGGCGTAGTCTGCTTTATCGGCTTCCGGATTACCTGTATCTTTATATGTGGGAAAATCCTCTATCAACACGGGGGTTGATGGGGAGTTTCCTTTTTTCTTTTCTGCTTTGATGTTTTGCTCTTCGAGATGCCCGTTGAGCGAAACGGTGGTGAATTTGTAATCCACATCAAGTTCAACAAGAATGCTTCTTACGTATGCTGCATCAAGGTTGTGCGCCATATATAACTGGCAACGGTCTTCCTGATTTGGGGTTTTAAAAATCCTTCCGTCTGTAATGTTTGGATCCATCAGCAAGCGTTCCATTAAAGCTTTTTCATGGTCCTTATCTTTAAGTCCGTCTAAATGAAAATAAACGGTTTTATCGGGTCCCAGGTTTTTAACCAGGGTGAATTGTAAATCATCTTCTTCTGTAATACCGGCATTTTGAGCTGACGCAATTCCGGTGAGCATAGTTAGTATCAATAGCAATGTAAATGGTTTTATCATAGGTTTGGTGTTTTTTATTGCCTTAATAAGGTAACCTGACCTCGCCTGTGTCTGACATTTCCATAGTTATCCCGGGTGGTAATTTTCCAAAGATAAACGCCGGCTTCGGCTGGTTCATTGGTTCTCTGGTTAATTCCACTCCACTTTCTGTTTATGTCTTTTGTTTCAAACACGAGCTGGCCGTTTTTGTCAAAAATCAACATTCGATACTGAAAATCGCGGAGATTTTCACCTACAGGGCCAAAGCTGGCATTTACTCCATTGCTGGAGGGTTTTACAGCATTTGGCACAAAATAGTTGTGTTCGATTTCCACATCTACCTTGCGTGTTGTTTCAGCTGTACATCCAAACTCATCCTTCAGTAAGAGGCTGATTTGGTATGCTGCGTCTCGCTTGAATTCATAATCTACACGTGCGGAGTTGAATTCATTTCCATCAATATTCCATAGGTGAAAAACGTCCCCACTATCTCCAGAGCTAAAGGTAAACAAATTTTTGTTTTTGACAAAATTTATTTCAGCATTTTCAATGCCGTGGCAGGTCAGTGTTTCAATGGATATGCGTCTGGGTTCATTGTCTGGGTTTCTGGGTGTGAGGTAGAGTGCAGGTTTATATTCGCCCTGATGTGTATAAATGTGAACCGGACTGATTTCTTTTGAGGTGTTTCCGTCTCCGAAATGCCATTCAAAATGATATAGTTCCGGATCAGCGGTAGTTGTGAACTCAACTTCCATGGGCAGACAGTCTTCCGGGTTTGAAACGGAAGCCATAAGCCGTTGTTCAGATGTGTTTTCTGCATCTTCCGGTGCTAAGGTGTTTTCTGGCTCGTTTGTTCCATTTACATCTGCTTCCTGAGTTTCTTTTTTGTTTTCGGTATTGTCTGTATCGGATTCGGATTGATGAACAGGTGATGAATTGTTAGCTTGTGATTTTTCCGGCTCGCCCGGTTTCTCCTGAAGCTTATATGTGTTATCCTCGTTGACAGGGGGGGAGGGTTGAGCATCTTCGCCGGAGGTATTCGTTTCAGACATGGTGTTGGCATCTGTGACGGGTTTTTCACCGGGATGCTGAATTTCCGTAGTTCTTTCTGTTTGACTGGCAGTTTGATTAGTGACTGTCTGGTCGGCTTTATCAGGCAGGCTTAAAAGGACTACTGCGGAAATTACCACAGCACTGCCGGCGATAATAACCGATTTGAGCCACGGTGGTGTCTTTTGTGCCGGAATTTTCTGTTTAATTCCGTTCCAGTTGCTTTGAGCATTGGCTGGCTGATAATCATCCAGCTTTTGCTTCAGCTCTTTTTCAAACTTTGTTTTCCCTGTCATATTGTTCAAGCTGTTCATTGTACAATTCTCTTAATTTTACCTTGGCTTTTGAAAGGTTGGATTTTGATGTCCCTTCAGAAATCCCCAGTTGCTCGGAAATTTCTCTATGAGACATGTCCTCTATAACGTAGAGGTTAAATACCGTGCGGTATGCAGGTGATAATTCCTGTATCAGTTTGACAATTGTTTCCGCTTTTAGCCGGATTAGTTTATTGTCTTCCTGAATTTCAGGTGTTTTATCCTTCATGTTAAACAGATTGGATTCTTCTTCGTAATTGTATTGTATCTGTTTGCTTTTCCGGATATAATCAATGCTGTTGTTAACGATCAGCCTGCGAACCCATCCTTCCAAAGAACCTTTATAATTGAAGGTTTTGATTTTCTGGAACACTTTAATGAAGCCGTCCTGCACAAGGTCTTTTGCCTGGGAGGAGTCGCTGCTATACCGCATGCATACCCCGAGCATTTTCGGGTACAGTGTTTCATACAGCACGCGTTGACTCTTGCGATCCCCTCTTTTACAGCCTTTGATCAGCTTCTTAACCTGTTCCTTGTTTTTTAAATCCATATCAAAGCCTTCGAGTTTAAGACGTTAAATGGTTTGCATGGTTGCCACCGCTAACTAAAAAAATCTGTTTTACCGGTAAATTCCTTCACTATTGAGAAATCTCCGGTATAGCGCAGCATATTGCCGGTGCTGGGCATAGGTCTTTGAGAAATTGTGATAGCCTGAATAATCCGGTTTTGCGCAGAAAAAATAGTAATCGTGTTTTTCATAATTAAGGACTGCATCCAGGCTTGATATTTCCGGCAGGCAGATTGGTCCGGGTGGTAATCCCGGATTCAGGTATGTATTGTATGGTGATTCAATCTTTTTATGTTTGTCCAGAACACGGCGGATGGAGAAGTTGCCAATGGCAAATACCAGGGTGGGATCAGCCTGAAGAGGCATGCCTTTTTCCAGGCGATTGATGTATACTCCGGCGATGCGTGGCTTTTCATCGGTTTTTTTGCTCTCCATCTCCACAATGGAAGCCAATGTGCTGACTTTAACCGGTGTGAGATCGTTTTTTTCAGCTTTTTGCATTCTTTTCGTATTCCAGAAACGATGATACTCTTCATTCATTCGCTTGCAAAAGTTTTTGGGCGAAGTGTTCCAGTATATGTTGTAAGTATTTGGAATAAACATAGCAGGAAAGCTGTACTCATTAAAACCGTAATGTTCTGCCACACTGTCGGAGGCGAAGTACACGGCAAAGCTGGCAGAATCCGGTTCCAGTACCCCGGAAATCCGTCCGGCAAGCTGATCAAGTGTGCGGATGCTGGCGAATGTTAAATCCACCGGCGCCTGATTGCCTGCGCGCAACATGTTGATGATTTCATTGTTGCTCATGCCATCGGTAATTTTGTACCGTCCGGATTTTACAACCGATGGATAGTTTTTATGTTCAGCAACCCAGTCAAAAGCCTGCATGTCTTTCAGGTACGGGGATATCGTATCTCTGATGTTTTCGTATGTGCTACCCGTCGGAATAAAAAGGTATACGCTTTTTTTATTTTCCGGAAGCCGGGTGTTGTCTGCGAATATGTTGTTGTAATATTTTAACCCAACAACCCCTGCTATAATTAGCAGGATTACACTTATTAATAGTATGATTCGCCAGGTCTTGTTCATCGTTTTGCGTTTTTAAGTATGGTTTTTGGATAGTATAAAAGTAATGAAAATCCCCGTGCAAACATAAATAAACATAAAGCACCCCACATACCATGATTTCCCCACCAAACGGGAAACAGGTACAAGGCAGGGATAAAGATTAACAGTGTTGATATGATCATTGCGTTGCGCAGGGCAGGGCCTTCTGTAGCACCGATATAAATGCCATCCCAGACAAAGGCTGAAAAACTGATTAAGGGCAGAAAAATCACCCAGAATCTGTATTCGCGGGATAATTCAATGACAGCAGACTGGGAAGTAAGCATATGAATTATACCAGGATTAAAAATGGCATATATGAGTGTTACCATAAGGCTTACCGCAAACCCCCACACAAACAGTTGCCGGATTGCGAGCTTTAGGTTTCCGGTATCTTTTGCTCCGATGTATTTCCCGGTCAAAGCTTCGGCAGCAAAGGCAAAACCATCAATAAAATAAGAGAAAATCCACAAAAACTGGAGTAGAATGGAATTTACAGCCAGAATTTCTTCGCCCAGGCCGGCACTTTTGGCATTGAAATAATAAAAACTCCCTGTCAGCAAGACCGAGCGTATCAGAATGTCTTTATTTACATTCATAAATACCTTCAGAGCCTTTTTGTTGAGTATTTTCAACCACGACCAAATGCGTTTAATGCGTTCGGATTGACGGAGCAGGAATATCCCGGCAATGATAAGTCCGGTGTATTGACCAATAACCGTTCCCAGGGCAACACCTTTGGCTTTCATGTCAAAAGCCAGTATGAAAAGCAGACTGAACCCAATGTTCACAATGTTTACTGTTAAGGTAATCCACATGGGGGTTTTGGCATCTTGCATGCCAATATACCAGCCTGTTATGGCATAAAGTCCGAGTGTGGCCGGAGCAGCCCAAATCCGTGTGCGGAAGTATTCGCCGGCTATGTTTTTAACAGACTCCGAGCCCTCCAGAAAATGAAAAGCCATCCAGGAAACGGGTGTCTGAATGGCTATCAGCAGAAATCCAAAAACCATTGCAAGCGTAAGAGATCGCCCCAGCACTAAAAAGCTTTCATCCAGATTTCGGGCACCTCTGTTCTGAGCTGTAAACCCGCTGGTGCCCATACGCAGAAAAAGCAATCCTGCATAAATGAATGTAAAAACGGTAGACCCAAGGGCTATTGCTCCGATGTAGGCTGCGTCATCCTGATGCCCCATCAGGGCAATATCGACAATCCCCACCAGCGGAACCGACAGGTTGCTGATGATGTTGGGGACAGCCAGTTTCAGGATGCGTTTGTTCACAGATCAGATAAGTTGATCTCTTCTGGTTTGCGAACAATGTAAACTTCGTAATCACCCAGATATTTAAAACCGTATTTCTTGTACAGCGCTTTTCCGATTCGATTGGATTTGTGTACTTCAAGCTTAATCTGAATGTTTTCATCCTGAGCAAAAGCTATGCTTTTTTCCATCAATAAGTGACTGTACCCTTTACCCTGAAATTTTGGTAAAATGCCAAAGTGGTGTAGATAGAGCCTGCGTTGGTCTGATGTAATCCATGATGTTCCGATGATGCCGTGATCATCATCTTCAAGAACAAACAGTTTGCCACCAAAATCAATGGTGTCTTCAATAATGTCGAGATTATCGCCGCGATGTTCTCCACCCATATCGGTTTCTTCCCAGATGCGCAAGACGCTCTGATAATCCTCTTCTTTAAATTCACGAACAAATTGTGCCATTTTTTAAGTTATTCTGTTTCAGTTAAATCTACATAAATCTGACCGGTTTCAAAGCGTTTAACCAACACCTTGCTTCCCTGTTCGATGTATCCGTTTAATGCACGGGCATCGTATGATTTTTCATTAATCTCCACTTTTCCTGAGGGCCTCAGGTCAGAGACAGCAATGCCTGTTTCGCCGATGACATCCCGGTACGTGTTATCAAAGCTAAGGTAGCCATCATCTACCTGCTGAGTTGTATCTAAGGCCAGGCTTCCAAACATCCGGGTTTTGTGCCCGAATATCCTGCCCGATATCCATATCGAGAGGAAAAATGATAAGACCGAAGCGGCAATAACAACAGCCAGGGCTTTCACCAGGGGGGCGAGATTTACCGGTGCGCCCTCTGGCGGCTGAATTTCATACTGCCCGATCATCGAAAGGGCAAGCCCTGTAATCAAAGCGGCTATACCAAGAACGCCTGCTACGCCAAAGCCCGGAATGACAAAAATCTCCACTCCGATAAGAATCACACCCACGATGAAAAGCAGAATTTCCCAGTGATTGGCCAGCCCCTCAATATAGGATGGGGCAAAATACAACAAAGCCGCACCAACTGCAACAATAAAGGGAAAGCCAATGCCAGGTGATTGTAACTCAAAGTACAAACCACCAATAATGAGCATCACCAAAACACCCTGAAAGCCGGGACTTGTCAGAAAGCCCAGGATTTTATCCATGGTTGTTGGTTCAAATGTTTTGGTTTCATAATCCGATACACCCTGATCTGTTAACATGGCGTTCAGGGAATTGAAAATCCCATCGCAATACCCGTGTTCTTTGGCTTCAGAGGCAGTAAATGTCAATACTTTCGTTGAATCAATCAGACCGGGGATATACACATCAGGATCCACCATGGCCTCAGCGATTTTCGGGTCGCGTTTCCATACATAGCTGGTGTCTGTTCCCTGAATGATCGTGTCCTTGCCCTGGGCTTCAGCAGTTGCACGCATGGTTGCACGCATGTACGACTGGTACTTGTCCGGCATGGCTTTTCCATCCTGACTTACCACGGTTGCAGCCCCGATGCTGCCGCCACTTTTCATGAAAATCTTATCGCAGGCAATGGAAATCAGAGCTCCTGCTGAGGCGGCATTGTTGTCAATGTATACCCATACAGGCATTCTGGCGTTCAATATGGCCGATCGTATCGAGTCTGCTGCTACAACCAGCCCGCCATAGGTGTTCATATGGATGAGAAAAACATCAGCGTCAAGGCTGTCAGCTTCAGAAAATGCCTGTTTTGTATTTTGCCAGGCCGTCATGCTGATTTTGTCAAAAATCTCAAGCTTGTACAGTAAGGGTGTCGCATTGGAAGTGCTGTCCTCTGGCCTGCTGCTTGCAGACGTGCTGTCTTTTGGAGCAAGTGTCGTTTTACTGACAGGTACGCTGTCCTGAGCATAGCCTATACTCAAAAGCAAACTGAATCCAAAAAATACGATATGTTTTAAAAATTTCATCCTGCTTTATTTCTGACTAAGAATAAAGTGCCAGCTTTTTTCGCTTTCCATATCTTTACCCCCGGGAAGGTAAATGTCTTTTTTTACCGGTTCCATGCCTTTTGCCTTAATTGAAAACGTATACGTATTTCCGGCGTCAAGGGTTATAAAATACTTTCCATCTTTATCGGATTCTATTGTGGTTGCCTTTTTGCTGGTATCTGCATTTTTAATTTCAATTTCCGTACTGATCGGATTTTGATTTTCATCCACAATGCTTCCCCTGACAATGGTAAGCTTGGGTTCGTTAAATTCCAGCTCCATGGTGCCAAAGTATTTCCGCATGTCAATTTTATAAATGTCAACGGCACCCATTCCGCCTTCGCGGTTGCTGGAGATGTATGCATATTTGCTGTCTGCCGAAAGGGTGAAATGGTATTCATCGTATGGTGTGTTGATGGGGTATCCCAGATTAATGGGATCAGACCATCTGCCGTTTTCCTTTTTGCTCATCAGTATGTCATATCCACCTATGGAGTGTTTCCCATTGGATGTGTAAAACATGGTTTTGCCATCGGGATGTATGAAAACGGATATTTCATCATCCATCGTGTTAATGTTGTCACCGAGGTTTTGTGGAACACTCCAGCTTTTGCCAATCTTGTGGGTAACCCAGACATCGCCGTTCCCCATACCGTGCTTTTCCCGTTCACTGATGAAATACAGGCTGTTTTTATCAGCCGTAATCGATGCAGATGTTTCAAAGTAACTTGAATTGATGTCTTTTTCTCCTTTGAAAAGCACAGAAAACCCTTTTTTGATTTTATTGAAAAATCCTTCGGGTTTGCTTTCAACCAAAGGCCTGGGTTTACTCCAGCTATTGTCTTTTTCTTTTTCTGAGTAATAAATATCACCACTTTTGGTGACACCTTTAATGTTTTTGTACAAATAAATGGTGTTACCGTCTGGCGAAATGCTGGTATTGGCATCGTAGCCTTCCGTATTGATTTTACCCGGAATTGGTTTGGCTTCTGACCAGCTTCCGTCTTCCTGTTTGTAGCTGATGTAAACATCGTCGTAATAATTACCGGTATTGGGGTCGCGCAAATCATCCTTGCTGTCAGGGCGGCGGGATGTGAACACCAGTACACTACGGTCGGCTGCAATTGAAGGGACAGCATCCACGTATTTCGAATTAATGGCGTTACCCATATTGCTGATTTCCACATCCACCTCTTCTGCCATCAGGCGGTTTGCATTTTTAGCCTGTGAAAGGCAGGTTACAGCCGGGTCTTTTTTGGCTTCTTTTTTGGAAAGATTGCCTACGTATTGCTGCAAATGATTAATGGCTTCGGTATACTGAAACGTTTCCTGATAAGCCCTGCCAAGGTAAAACTGAAGTTTTTCCAGCTTTTCAGCTTCTTCGGTGTTTAAACATTGTTTAAGATGTGGAATGGCTTTTTCAAAGTTTTCAAGTTTGATGTGCGTTTCTCCAATGCGGTAATTGAGCATGATGTCGTTTGGTGCTTTTTCCAAAAGATCATTGTAAACCCGTAAAGCTCCCTGAAAATCATCATTCTGATATTTTATCCGCGCCTGCGTCATTTCAATGGTAATGTTTCCGTCCTTGCTGGTGTCAGGTTCCATTGATAAATTAGGCATGGCGCCGGCTATAATGGTGCTAAAAAGTGTGAATAAAATTGTGATGCTTCGTTTCATAACAATATCCCGTTTTGAGAAAACTAAAATACGAAAGTTTTTTTAGCTGCTTACACGCTTTCTAATTTTTTTAAATATAAATTGAGGGATTGCAATTTTGATTCTGTCAGCGAGAAGTCAATGCTTTTTGTTAGGTAGTGTCGTGCAGGTAAATGCTTGTATTTTCTGCCCAGTTCGGCCAACGCTTCATCTATATGGCTGAGACCATTAGAAAGCGCTCTGTTAAATGTTTCGATAAAATACTCAGGTAGCGGTTTGCGGCTGACCCATGCTGCAAATACAAATTCTTTGCCCGTGTGCCTGAACCATTCGGTGGCAAGGTCATACCGGCAGGAAAACCGATCTGCCATTTCCAGTGCTTTATCTCCTATGATAAGGCCACCGGTATTACCGGATATGCTGCTTTCATAGCCTTTTTCAGCCTTTATCCATTCTGGTTCAATTTTCCAGTATTCCGATGCCAGAATGCGCGTTAGCCCTGCGGATGTGCGGGAGCGATAGTCCAGCATGATTTTTTGCATTTTCTCAACAGGTACATCACCAAACAAGTACACAGAATCCACCTGGTCTTGTGCACCAATGCAATAATCGCTGATGATGTGATAATTGCTCATCTCTTTTAATGCGGCCACCGGAACAAGCCCAATGTCCACATCACTACTTAACAGCCGGCTTGCACATACACTTGGGATGTCATATTCAATACGGGCCATGTTCTGTATATCCTCAGAATGGTTTAGCCCATACCGAAAGGGCAGGGTGTTGAGGAAGCTGACAGCTGAGATTCTGATTTTGTCTGATTGCATTACTTTTTAACAAATTTCTTGTGCCAGTGTTTGTTCTCAGCACTTAATCTGATAAAATAAATGCCGGATGGTAATTGCACAGTATTGAATTTGTAATTGTTTTCCCAGCTTAAAGATTCCGTTAGGATGCATGTTCCCTGGCTGTTAAACACACTCAGATTTATGAGTTCTCCGGTGGTTATTTCAGCCTGCAGCAGGCAATAGTTCTTTACGGGGTTGGGGTACAGGCTGATATGTTTATTTGTGTTGTTTTCAATGCTGCCAAAATTCTCAAGGCCTTCAAACCATCGGTATGTGCGGGCCATGATGCTGTCGCGGTAGCTGTCAGATGCCAGTTGCTCCAGCCCAAATGCCAGATAGACAATTTTTGCCTCCCCTATGGTAGTGCGCAGGCCTGCAGAAGCCATGTCGTCGGTGTAACTGAGAATGGAAACCGCTTCGCTGTCAGGATATATTTTATCCGGCGCGGGACTACCGTACAGGCTCAAAAGCGACTGTGAGCCCAAATCTCCCAGTAAGCCTTCCTCATCAATCGATTCTACGCCTTCTGAATCGCCATCGTTGGTGTATATTGCCTGGAGGTAATTGCTGTAAAAACTCTTCATAGCCATGCTTCCATATCCACTGCTCGCCATTGCATCCCAGCCAATATCCTGGCCTGCAATCATCAGGTTGCCACCATTATCAATGAATGTTTCCAGGGCAGCAATCTGATCATCTGACATGGTGGGATGCGTATATGAGACATTAAAAAAGATGTTTCTTACATCATCAAAAATGCCTTTGTTAAAGCCTTCAGCCATGGCCAAAGCTGATACTGCTCCTGTTTCTGTTGTGCCGGCCTGCGTTAAGGATTCCAGGTACTCATCCTGGTAATCATCAGCAGATATTCCTGTAAAGGTTCCTGATCCGTTTACAACGAGATGCTTAACACCTTTGGAAACATAGAAAGTAATCGATTTTGGATCCGCATCCGGGTAATTGGAAGAAGAAATTTCGAGCTGATACCAACCGATACCGTTGTTTTCGTTTGGTGTTATATTAAAGTTAAGTGGGTAGTTTGCCCCCGGGTCCAGCTCCATGCTGGTGTTGCCAGTGAATGTGCTTCCATCTATGCTGTATTCAGCGTTCCATCCGGCCGGCTGATTGTTGCTGAAGCTGATGTCATACGTAGCAATGGCTGTATCACCGACAAGGAAACTGGCAGGGAGGGTTGAGGTGTTTCCGGTTGTACCACCGGCTATAAAATCGTCCATATTCAGCCTGCCGTAATCCAGTTGGGTTTCTCCATTGTGTGATCCTCCGTCAAGCTGACTAACACCACCAGTTATGATTTCAGAATGACCTTCTGCAACAAAAACGGTAATATCGCAGTTGGAAGCGTCATATTCAGATGGCAGGGTGTATGTATAGCTACGCTCAATGAGGTCTCCGGCTTCAGGGCTGGCTATTTCATCACCCCACTGGCCTGTTATCAGGTCACGAAGTATGTGATTGTGCTCATAATTATCGCCGCCATTTGCCTGGTAACCATAAACCTGATTTTCTGTCACTGCTATGTTGATGTAATTGTTGTCCACCATAAAAGGAGCATCTTCAACATAATATACTTCCACATTAACTGTTACTTCGCGTGTACTGCTGTTATACTGGCTTTCAAATCCGACATTCATATAAGATGGTTCATCTTTTATGATGGCAGCAGCAGACGCCCACTTGTCACGTCCCATTGCTGACCCGCTGCCATCAGCTATATCAGGAAAATAATGCCTGTTTACCGAGCCGGCAGGATAGCCTGCTACTGAGGCTTCAGAAGCCAAAGCTGCGCCCCAGTCTGTTCTGAAATCCGGTTGGCCTTCAGAGGGTTGTGAGTAATATCCCGTATGAACATTAATGATGGCTGTGCGTGTAGGGTAATCATCATAAATTGCTTCTGCCTCCTGGTGTCCGTAAGGGCAATACGGGCAGTTTATCCCGGTATATTCCTCGAGTATGATGTTTTTAAGTTGTGGTGATGTTACCACAATGTCCTGAGCCTGTGTGGCCGCAGATATAAGCATCAGGCCTGTGAGTAAAGTTGTGAGTTTTTTCATAAAAAACCAATTTCATTCCATTTTTAAATAGAAGTGCAATATGCGTTTTTTTTCTACCTTTGGCAAATAAAAATTGTCCGACATGAAGATATCCGCACTGGATGCCATCAGTCCTGTTGACGGGCGCTATCAGAACAAAACCCGAGCGTTACAGGAGTATTTTTCCGAGCGAGCCCTGATTTATTATCGCCTGAACACTGAAGTTCAGTATTTTAAGGCCTTGTGTAAATTGCCTCTTCCCCAGCTTGAAGCTGTGAGCGAAGAGCAGCTTATTCTGCTGGATGAAAAGCTTGACGGTTTTTCTTCTCAGGATGCAGAGGCTGTTAAAGCCATTGAGAAAACCACCAACCACGATGTCAAGGCGGTGGAGTATCATTTGAAATCCTGGTTTGATGATATCGGTCTGTCAGAATACAAAGAATTTGTGCATTTCGGCCTCACATCGCAGGATATCAACAACACGGCCATTCCTTTGTCCATAAAAAAGGCATTTGAAGCGGAGTTTTTGCCAGAACTGCGTCAGGTGATTGAGATGCTGGATGAAAAAGCTGAGCAATGGTCTGATGTGGCAATGCTTGCCCGCACGCACGGACAGCCGGCAAGTCCCACACGCCTGGGCAAAGAATTGGATGTGTTTACTGAACGCCTGCGTGAACAGCTTGATCTGATGAAATCTGTGCCTTTTGCAGCAAAATTTGGCGGTGCTACCGGCAATTTCAATGCCCATTATGTGGCTTATCCCAGCATCGACTGGCATCAGTTTGGTAAGCATTTCGTTGAGGATTACCTGGAAATGACCCGGTCCTTTCCCACCACCCAGATCGAACATTACGATCACATGGCCGCCTTTTTTGACGGCATGAAACGCATCAATACCATTTTGATTGATTTTTGCCGCGATCTGTGGACATACATTTCCATGGATTATTTTAAACAGAAAATCAAAGACGGTGAAGTCGGATCATCAGCCATGCCGCATAAGGTTAATCCCATCGATTTTGAAAATGCCGAAGGTAACCTTGGCCTGAGTTCAGCTATTGCTGAACACCTGAGCCGTAAACTCCCGGTAAGCCGCCTGCAACGTGATCTGACGGATTCCACAGTTACCCGCAACGTGGGATTGCCTTTTGCTTACAGCCTGATTGCGTTTAAATCCATAATGAAGGGGCTGGATAAGTTGTTGTTGAATGAGCCAAAACTGCAGCAAGACCTGGAAGCCAACTGGGCTGTTGTGGCCGAAGCCATACAGAACATCCTCAGGCGGGAGGGGTATCCCAAACCATACGAAGCCCTGAAAAAGCTTACCAGAACAAATGAGCGGATAACAAAAGAACGCATCCATTCGTTCATAGATCAACTCGATGTCCATGATGATGTTAAAGAGGAAATGAAAAATGTGACACCCTTTAATTACCTGGGTTGCTGATGAGAGATTTTGCACGCATACTAAAATACATATGGCCATATAAAAACAAGGCCCTGGCAAACATCCTGCTGAACATTTTAAGCACCCTGTTTGCCCTGTTTTCATTTGGGATGGTTATTCCCTTTTTGAGCGTATTGTTCAAACAACAGGAGCTGGTAACCCAGATGAAACCCTGGGCGCTGAAGTCGGATGTCATATTGCACAACTTTCAGTACTGGCTTTCTCAGATTATTATTGACCAGGGAAGCCTCACGGCTCTTGTTTATCTGGGCGGATTGGTAAGCATTGCCACCTTGTTAAAAACATCCTCCTGGTATTTCGCTAACTATTTTATGGTACCGGTGCGCAACGGCGTTGTCCGGGATATAAGGAACAGGTTGTACCGGAAAATTACCGAGCTGCATCTGGGATATTTCAGCGAAGAGAAAAAAGGCAATATCATGGCCCGCATGACAAATGATGTGCAGGAAATTGAGATTTCCATTGTCAGCTCGCTCACCATGCTGTTCCGCGATCCCATTAAGATCATCGCGTTTATGACAACCCTTTTTATTTTTAATGTGCGACTGACCTTATTCGTGTTGCTTGTTCTTCCCGTTGCCGGGCTGGTGATCGGACGCATCGGGAAATCCCTGCGCAAACGTTCGCAGGAAGGACAACGGCGCATGGGCAGCCTGATGTCACTGATTGAGGAAAGCCTCAGTGGTCTGCAGATAATTAAGGCATTTAATGCCGAACGACAGCAGGAAGGGCGCTTTCATGATGTCAATAATGGCTATACTAACATACTGAATAAAATCAACCGGCGCCGGGCGATGGCTTCTCCTCTGACAGAATTTCTGGCTACCGTTACGGTGGTGTTTGTGATGTGGTACGGTGGGCGCATTGTGCTGGTTAGTGGGGAAATGGAGTCCAGCGTGCTGATTGGTTACCTTCTGATTTTCTCTCAGGTCATAACCCCTGCAAAGGGATTGAGTACGGCAGCTTACAATATACAAAAAGGCCTGGCCTCTGTAGATCGCATCAACGAAATCCTGAAGGCGGAAAACATCATTAATGACCCGGTGAATCCCGTTAAAAAGCAGGATTTTAATGAGTCAATTGAATACCGGAATGTAAGCTTCGCGTATGAAAATGTTCCGGTATTAAAGACCATCAACCTGAAAATCAACCGTGGACAGACCATTGCCCTGGTTGGGCAGTCGGGTTCAGGGAAAACAACCCTGGCCGATTTGCTTCCGCGGTTTTATGACATTAAGGATGGAGAGATTCTGATTGACGGGGTCAACATTAAGGATATATCCATGGCTGATTTGAGGTCACTTATCGGGTATGTAAACCAGAATCCCATTTTATTCAACGATACCTTTGCCAACAATATCGCTTTTGGAACAGATAAGGCAGAGCGTGATGACATTATTGCAGCAGCAAAAATTGCCAATGCCCATGACTTTATCATGGAAAATGAAGCCGGTTACGATACCAATATCGGCGATAGCGGCGGTAAGCTTTCCGGTGGACAACGCCAGCGGTTAAGCATTGCCCGGGCAATTTTAAAGAATCCGCCCATCATGATACTGGACGAAGCTACTTCTGCTCTGGATACCGAATCGGAAAAACTCGTGCAGGAAGCTCTGGATCAACTGATGAAAAACCGGACATCCGTAGTGATTGCGCATCGCCTTTCAACCGTAAAAAATGCTGATGAAATATGTGTAATGCGGCATGGTGAAATTGTGGAGCGCGGCCGGCACGATGAGCTGATGAAACTGGATGGTGTTTACACCAAATTGTATAACATGCAAATGACATAATTATGAAATCGAAATCAGTATTATTGGTAATCCTGGCAATCCTCGCAGTAGGTTTGGTTGTGTATCTTGGCTTTTTCAATAAAAAAGAGTATCCGCGACCGGAAATAACAACACCGGCACCCTTGCCTGCACCGGATAATCATGATTACTCATTTG
>CAYQMB010000045.1:0-22181 GCA_964418565.1 uncultured Bacteroidales bacterium
ATTTCATTGGAACCACCACCGATATCCAGTAACAGACAAGCTTGCTCGTCCATTGGTACGGCTTCACGTATGCCCCTGTATATATATTCAGCTTCATCCCCACCGCTGATAACCTGAACATCAAATCCGGTTTTGGTTTTTATTTGTCGTAAAACATTGGTTCGGTTATTTGCGTTTCTGATGCCGGATGTTGCATGGACGGTAGTTTTCTTTACATCGTTTTTCTCAATGAGATCACGGTAACTCAGTAAGGCATCTACCACCCTCTGTATAGCAGAAGCCGGAATGTTTCCATTTGGAAAGCCTTCAGCACCGAGTTTGATGGGAAGTTTTTCCGACAACAGAACGTCTATTCCATGCGAATTCCAATCAGCTATGCTCAGGTTACAAGTGTTTGTCCCGAGATCTATGCTGGCATATACCATAAAATCAGTTTCTATATCGTATCCATTTCCATATTTCCTTATAATTCACCTTTTTACCATACATAAGAATGCCGGTACGGTAAATTTTTCCGGATAACCAGACCATAAAGATAAACGAAATAATCAAAACTGACCATGAAATTATAAGATCAATAAGGGGAACACCGAAAGGAATACGCACCATCATCACAATGGGGGATGTAAACGGTATGATTGAAAACCAGTATGCCAGAGAGGTTTCCGGGTTGTTAATCACGGAGAACATAACAATAAGCCCCAACACAAGAGGCAGGGTAATTGGAAGCATAAACTGCTGGGTATCGGCTTCATTATCAACTGCCGAGCCGACCGCAGCGAACAATCCGGCATAGAGCAGGTACCCGAAGAGGAAATAAATGATAAATGATGTCAGCAGCAGAGGGAAATTAATGGCCCGAACCGATTGCATGGCAGTTTCCACTGTACTGGAGAGTTCAGTTTGTACCGGCTGGTCACCCAATTTTGAACCAGAGTTCACCATTTGTTCCAATTGCGGATTTTGCTGAAATCCGGCCGGACTATCAATAAACACCGCCTGAGCAGCGGTAAACAAACCCAGGGTTAAAAATATCCACAGGATAAACTGGGTAAGGCCGACAAAAGCAATACCAATAATTTTACCCATCATCAGTGTAAATGGTTTTACCGATGATACAATGATTTCCACGATGCGGTTGGATTTCTCTTCTATAACCCCACGCATAACCTGACTGCCATACATAAAAACAAACATGTAAATCAGGAATCCGGCCAGGTAGCCAATGATCATTGAAATTTCGGTACTGGTACTTTTTTGCTCACCATCCTCTCCAAGTTTAATGGTATGAATACTGACATTTGACTCCACAGCTTTCACAACTTTTCGCATCTCGGCTGTGCTTATGCCAAGTTCAGATCCTTTAATCTGCAATTTTGCATCCTCCAGCAATTTTTCCATATCACCTGCAATCTTAAGCTTTACATTAAGACCCGGTTGCTTATCGGAATACATTTTAGCCACAGCATTGCCAGTATCCACAATATTAATCGGAATATACAGCACAGCATAATATCCCCTTTCCTCCATTACAGAAACGGCTGAATCCACAGAGTAACCCTGCAGGTACTCATAATGAACATATTGCGTGTTTTGAAAATGATCATGAAAAATATAACTGTCATCAATCACCGCAATGGTTTTTGTATCCGTATCTTCCATCTGCGCCAGCCAGATCGGGACGAACATAAGGGCTGCAAACAGTATAGGACCAAGTATGGTCATGATAATAAAGGTTCGCTTTTTAACGCGGCTCAGGTATTCTCGTTTGATGATGATGAATATTCTGTTCATGGTTCGAGCAAATTAATCTGATTCAACTTCAGTACCTTCAACAAGGCCGATAAAAATATTATTCATGCTGGGTTTAACCTGACGGAAAGATACAACTTTGCCTTTTTCAATAAAACTTTTCAGCAGGTCATTCGTTGTGAAATTCTCATTAAGCCGTTTGACACGAAGGATATTCCCGGTTTTATTTTTCGGTGGGGGTAGTATTTCATAATCCGGTGTCATAGCCACTTCGGGGCGGTTAAAATCCCCGTCGAATTCAATCTCATAAATATCCGGAGCGTATTTACTGCGGATTTTCTCTATGGGGCCTTCGACAATGATTTTCGCATCATTAATCAGAGCAATATGATCGCATACTTCTTCAACAGAAGCCATATTGTGTGTCGAAAAAATGATTGTAGAACCTTTATCCCGCAGGGTTTGAATTTCTTTTTTCAACAGGTTTGCGTTGATAGGATCAAAGCCAGAGAAAGGTTCATCAAAAATGAGCAATTCCGGCTCATGCAATACGGTTGTAATGAATTGCACTTTTTGTGCCATCCCTTTTGATAATTCCTCAACCTTTTTGTCCCACCATGACTCTATACCAAATTTCTCAAACCATGCATGCAGGCGTTTTGTTGCTTCTGTACGGCTCAAGCCCTTCAGCTGAGTAAGATAGAGTGCCTGCTCCCCTACCTTCATTTTTTTGTACAGACCCCTTTCTTCCGGTAAATACCCGATTCGCTCAATATGTTTTGAGCGCAATTGTTCGCCCATAAACTCTACCCTGCCTTTGTCGGGGGCAGTAATCTGATTTATGATTCGGATAAAGGTGGTTTTCCCTGCACCGTTTGGCCCTAAAAGGCCGTATATACTACCTTTCGGGACCGCAAGGCTGAGGTCATCCAGTGCCCGGTGATTAATAAAATCTTTTACAATATTATCTGCCTTCAGAATGGCTTCCATAATCCAAAAATTTTGGCGTTAAATTAGTGATAATTGAGCGATTTATTGTTAAAAGTTTCTTATTGTTTAAAACCAGTCATTAACTTTTTTCCGGTTTTGTTTCCGCTTATCAAAAGCCATGTTACCTGCAGCATGGGAAACTTCAGTATAATACCCAATCCCCCCGGATATCCTAAAAAAAATAAACCCATTTGCTATGCTGTGAAGCATAACAGGAATTATGTAAAACGGTAAAAGTTCTGTAAATTTGAAAAAGCAAAACTAAAACAAAAATATTATGCCAGATTTAAATTGGTCCGAGCTACCTTTCGGTTACATAAAGACAAACGCAAACCTGCGTACTTATTTCAAAGACGGAAAATGGAGCAAACCTGAAGTCTCCCATTCTGAACACATTAACATTCATATGGCTGCCACTGCCCTGCATTATGGACAGGAAGCATTTGAAGGAATGAAAGCGTATCGTGGTAAAGACGGGAAAATACGGCTTTTTCGCTGGGAAGAAAACTGGGAGCGGATGCAAAATTCTGCCAAAGGAATTATGATGGAACCGGTGCCCAAAACGCTTTTTAAGGAAATGATTGTTGAGGCAGTTAAGCAAAACAAGGAGTTTGTTCCGCCGCACGGAACAGGCGCAGCTTTGTACATCAGGCCATTCTTGTTTGGAAGTGGTGCAGAAGTCGGTGTGAAACCAGCAAAAGAGTACATGTTTGTTGTTTTTGTCACCCCGGTAGGACCATACTTCAAGGAAGGATTTAATCCTGTTAAAATTGCCATCGTACGTGACACAGACCGCGCTGCCCCACTGGGTACCGGCACTCTGAAAGTTGGTGGCAATTATGCAGCTTCATTACGTGGTGTTCATAAGGTTCATGAGGCTGGCTATGGCTCTCCCCTGTACCTTGATGCCAAAGAAAAAAACTATATAGATGAAATTGGTGCTGCCAACTTTTTTGGCATTAAAAATGGCACCTACATCACACCAAAATCATCATCCATCCTGCCCTCCATTACAAACAAAAGCCTTATTGAGCTGGCAGGACATCTGGGATTAAAAACCGAGCGCCGGCCTGTGCATGTAGATGAGCTGGATAGCTTTGAAGAAGTTGGCGCCTGCGGAACAGCTGCAATTATTGCACCCATCGGTGAAATAAGGGATCTTGAAAAAGAGAAAACCTATATGTATTGCCCGGACGGGAAACCAGGAGAATGGTCAACCAAACTGTATAATACACTGGTTAACATCCAGTACGGTGATGAAGAGGATCCCTTTGGCTGGACAGAGGTCCTTGATATTTAATCACCCACAACACAAACATACCACAGAAAACGGTGCAACAAACATGCACCGTTTTTTTTGTGGATCTTCGGTGTATGGCAGAAACAGGATCACACAAATTCAGCTTAGGATATTTGATTATCTTTGTTAATAAACACAGCGACATGAAAAACATCACTTGCCTCGCTTTTATATTATTACTGTTATCAGCATTTTCCTGTAAGCTTAAATACATTGACAAATCAGATTTTGAAGGAAAATGGGAACTTACCGGAAGGCCGGGGCTTTCGGGAATGGTAGTAGAAATCAGTCAGACCAATGATCGTCATACAGGTACAATTGTCAGCCCCCCGGATGCTGAAGCGCTGGACGGCTTTCTAAAAGAGGGCGCAATTTGGGTCAGCAGTATTCATCGGAATTCAAATTTCCAGTTCATCATCGTGGAAAAACGGCCTGCTGAGACATTGATGAATCAGTATGATATACCAACCAGCACTGAGTGGCATGCTGAGTTTATTCATAAAGACACGATTGGATTAAGCCTTCAGGGCGATCCGCAAAGCAGCAAAATCCGTTATATCAGAATAAAAAAGTAATGATCAGCGTGATGTTACATCATTTACTGGGTGAATACCCCCTTGACTAAAGGTAAAAACTTTCCAGAGGTTTCCCCGTTCGCCCTCTGAGATACGTATGGTTTTAACCAGCTGATCTTCCTTATATACGCGAACAGTGGCGCCTGATTTTGCAAGCCCGCGTGAATTATCCCTCTTACGGTTGGAGTAATCGCGCACGTAATAGGCATAAACAGCATAATCATCCACATCGTTAATGGTAATCGTCTCAGGGCCAAATCCATTTCTGTCATCTCTGTCAAGCCCACCTTTGCCATCTTCCAGCACTTTTGTATCACGATAGGATATGTGATAACCGTCCCGTTTCATAAAATGAGCATCCAGATCGCGGGGGCGCCTGTCCCAATCCAGAACAATGCGCATGCTACCGATATCAAGCACAGGTGAAACAGAAAACCGATTACGGAAAATGGTTCCAGCCCGCACTTCAAATTCGTACGTAGCAGAGATATAGCCATCCATGGAAAAACGAGCAGGGTAATTGCCGTCTTCCCCGAGTTTGTCAAAACGCACTTTACCATCATAATCGGAATACAGAGTTTTTCCCCGGACAATAACTTTTCCACCTTCCAGCGGCTCACCCGAGAGAGCATCAAAGAAGCGCAGGGTCATACGATCATTTTCTTCTTCCTCAAATGCATCGTCGAACTTATCCTCCATAGCTTCAAATTTATCCTCAATGTCTTCCTGCGCGATGGCAGCCGTAAAAAAGAACAAGAGAAAGGGCAAAAGGTAAACAGTATTTTTCATGATTTTCGTTTTTAATAAATTAAAGATAATCAATTTTACAAATGCAGGCAAATACAATGCCGAAAAAGCATGTCAGGGATTTTTTGTATCTTGTTAAGGAAAAACCATTTATAACAAAGCATTATGACAGACAAAAACCTCATTGCACAATTAAGCAGGCAATTTGAGACAGACGGCTACACGCTTGCTTTGCAGGGATTAAGCAGTCATCCGATACGTATCTCCGCATTATTTAAGCTCACCCGTGATTTTTATGCGTATATAGACAGTTTTCTTAAGGATTTTGAATATTTCATTGAGAAACAAGATCACAAAATTGATTGTCAGAAAGGGTGCTCAAGTTGTTGCTACCAGGCCGTATTTATCACTCCATTTGAAGCATTATATACGGCAGACTTTATTCGCAAACACATGCCAGTACCAATACAGAAGCAGATTCTGCAGCGTATAAAATCGAAACACAACAGCACGCATAAGATGGATGCCAGAATCTGCCTGACTTATCGCGAGGCCTGCCCGCTGCTTGACACAAAAAGCAACAGTTGCATGGTACATGCAGTTCGTCCTCAGGCCTGCCGCATATTTTTATCTTCCGATGTAGATTCCTGCAAAGCCAGCTATAACAACCCGAACCAACACGACATTTTTTCCCGCTTATACGATTTGCCACTGCAAACCGGAAGAGCATTTTGTGCCGGCTTCAATAGCAGGCTGAGCGAACTGGGATTGCAGACCGATGAACTAAAACTTGAAGATGGGATGCTTGAGGCGCTGGAAAATCGTCATGCGGCAGATGAGTGGCTACAGGGAAAAAATAACTTCACAGCGAATTACAGCAATGATGAACTAAAAATATTTTCAGAACACGTTGAGAAATCAGGACAGATTGTGGTGTAAACGAAAAAAGCCGTCTTAGATTAAAGGCGGCTTTTTCGTATCGTATGGTGTCTTAAATAAATTTAAAATCGCGACCCAGGTAATAAGCGTTATCACCAAGGGCTTCTTCAATTCTCATCAGTTGATTGTATTTGGCAATTCGATCTGAGCGTGATGCGGACCCGGTTTTAATCATTCCGGTATTCAAAGCCACTGCAAGGTCAGCGATGAATGTATCTTCCGTTTCACCTGAACGATGGCTGATAACGGAAGTATAAGAACTGCGATGAGCTACATCAACAGCCTGAACGGTTTCCGATAGTGTGCCAATCTGATTAACTTTAATAAGAATTGAGTTACCGACGGAATTCTGGATACCGCGGACAAGCCTTTTGACATTGGTAACAAACAGATCATCACCAACAAGTTGTACCTTATCACCAATTTCTGAGGTCAGCTTGGCCCATCCCTGCCAGTCGTCTTCTGCCAGGCCATCTTCTATTGACAAGATGGGGTATTTTTTCACCCATTCAGACCAGAACTGTACCATATCATCTGAGCTAAGCTTTTTCCCGTTGGATTTAAGCTCGTACAGGTTCGTATCTGTATTATAAAACTCAGATGCGGCGGGATCAAGTGCAATAAATACCTCTTCGCCGGGTTTGTAACCAGCTTTTTCTATGGCTTTCATGACATACTCTATCGCTTCCTCGTTGGACTTAAGGCCAGGAGCAAAGCCGCCTTCATCGCCCACATTGGTTGAAAACCCACTTTCCTTGAGTACAGACTTCAGGTTGTGGAAAATCTCCACTCCCATGCGCAAGGCTTCAGAAAACGTAGGAGCACCAACCGGCATAACCATAAATTCCTGAAAATCTATGTTGTTATCAGCATGAGAACCTCCGTTTAGGATATTCATCATCGGGATTGGCAGAGTATTAGCAGAAACACCGCCAATGTAATTATACAGTGGCATTCCGTGATACTGTGCAGCGGCCTGAGCGGAAGCCAGTGATACGCCAAGAATTGCGTTAGCTCCCAGTTCGGCTTTATTATCGGTACCATCGAGCTGAATAAGGGTTCTGTCCAGTGTATTTTGGTCATCTACGTATAATCCTTCAAGCTCATTAGCAATGGTTTCATTAACGTTATACACCGCTTTATTGACCGATTTTCCCATAAAGCGTGTTTTATCTCCATCACGCAGCTCAACGGCTTCGTGTATACCTGTAGAAGCGCCGGATGGTACGGCTGCACGTCCTATGATACCACTGTTGGTCATTACTTCAACCTCCACGGTAGGGTTACCGCGCGAATCGAGAATTTGTCTGGCATGAATATTTCTAATCTGGGCCATAATATTTCTTATTTTTAGTTAATGCGGGCTTAAATTACAAAAAAATCGGGAGAGCCAAAAAACCCCTCCCGATAAATACAATATGCAAAAGATACGTTACTCTTTATCTTTTTTCTCGTCATCCTTTTTTTCGGCAGTTTTTTTCTCTTTAGGTTCAGCTTTTTTCTCTGCCTTGGGTTTTTCTTCCTTTTTAGCTTCAGGAGCGTCCTTTTTAGGTTCAGCTTTCTTTTCTCCTTCTTCTTTAGGCTCAGATGCTGCTTTAGTATCAGCCTCTGGTTTTTTGGGTTCAGCTTTGGTTTCGGCTTTCTCTTCAGCCTTTGGTGCAGCCTGTTTTTTAGGAGCAGACTCATCCTGCTTTTTACCACCGCCACTGCGTCCACGACGTGTACGTTTTTTCTTGGATTTATCATCCTCTTTGGCCGCCAGCATGTTTTCGTTGTAATCAACGAGCTCAATGATACACATTTCAGCGTTATCACCAAGGCGGTTGCCAGTTTTCAGTATACGGGTATAACCACCGGGGCGTTCGCCGATTTTCACAGCAACGTTGCGGAAGAGTTCCGAAACAGCGTCTTTATCCTGGAGTTTTTTAAAAACCAAACGACGGTTGTGCGTATTATCTTCTTTGGCTTTGGTGATCAACGGCTCAATATATCTTTTGAGCGCTTTTGCTTTAGCCTGAGTGGTATTAATTCGTTTGTGCACGATTAACGAACTTGCCATATTGCCGAGCATGGCTTTACGGTGTGCACTGGTTCTTGTCAAATGATTAAATGCTTTTCTATGTCTCATCACGAATCAGTTTATTCCTTGTCCAACTTGTATTTTGAGATATCGAGGCCAAAATTCAGGTTCAGATTTGAGAGCAAATCTTCCAGCTCGGTAAGTGATTTTTTACCAAAGTTTCTGAATTTAAGCAGGTCGTTTTTATTGTATTGTACCAGATCACCAAGTGTATCCACATCAGCAGCTTTCAGACAGTTAAGCGCACGTACCGAAAGGTCGAGATCGACGAGTTTGGTTTTAAGAAGTTGCCGCATATGCAGAACTTCTTCATCGAACTCTTCGTTATCCGGATTTTCTTCACTATCGAGGGTTATTTTCTCATCACTGAACAACATAAAGTGCTGAATCAGGATTTTAGCAGCCTCTTTGAGCGCGTCTTTAGGATGAATAGAGCCATCAGTATCGATTTCAAACAGCAGCTTTTCGTAGTCGGTTTTTTGTTCCACACGCACATTGTCAATGCTGTACTGCACGTTTCGAATGGGTGTAAAAACAGATCCGATAGGAATGACACCGATTTCTTCTTCTTCCGGCACATTTTCTTCGGGGGAGACATAACCACGACCTTTGCTGATGTTCAGGTCAATCTTGAGCGTAACATCCGGTTCCATATGGCAAATTTCCAGCTCAGGGTTAAGAATTTTAAACCCGGTAAGAAATTTACCAATATCACCAGCTTTGAACACATCCTTTCCGGAGATGGTAACAGTAACTTTTTCACCGTCAAAGTCCTCAATCTGCTGTTTAAATCTGACTTGTTTAAGTTGCAGAATGATTTCGGTGACATCTTCGATAACACCTTTAATGGTGGAGAACTCATGATCAACGCTATCGATTTTCAACGAGGTTATTGCAAACCCTTCGAGCGATGAAAGGAGTATCCGCCTGAGTGCATTACCGATGGTGATGCCGTATCCGGGTTCCAGAGGTCTGAATTCAAATTTACCATGTGATTCGTCAGCTTCGAGCATGACGACTTTGTCCGGTTTTTGGAAAGGTATAACAGCCATAAAATTAGGATTATGGATTATTTAGAATACAATTCAACAATTAACTGCTCTTCAATGTTTTCAGGAATTTCCTCCCTTTCGGGTACATTAAGAAATTTCCCGGCCATCTGCTGATCATCCCATTCCAGCCATGAGAATTTGGTATGGTTGGCTGAGGTAAGAGCATCAGTAATAGCTTCCAGGGCTTTAGAGCGTTCCCTGACACCGACAATATCGCCGGGTTTCACGCGAAATGACGGGATATTAACCACGTCGCCGTTCACCACGATATGACGGTGTGAAACCAGTTGTCTGGCAGCCTGACGGGTGGGTGCGATTCCAAGCCTGAACACCACATTATCGAGTCGTGATTCAAGTAGTTGTAGCATTACAACACCTGTAACACCTTTCGCACTTTGTGCTTTTTCAAACAAGTTCAGAAACTGTTTTTCCAGCACGCCGTAGGTATATTTAGCTTTTTGCTTTTCTTTCAACTGCACGCCATACTCAGAGACTTTCCGTCTTCTGCGGTTATTACCATGCTGTCCGGGTGGATAATTCTTTTTCTCAAAATATTTATCCGGGCCGAATATGGGTTCTCCAAGTTTTCTAGCGATTTTTGTTTTTGGTCCTTTGTATCTTGCCATGAATCTAATGTATTAGAATTGTTACACTCTTCTTCTTTTGGATGGTCTGCAACCATTATGCGGCAATGGTGTGACATCAATAATTTCCGTAACTTCAATACCGGTATTGTGAATAGCCCTGATGGCGGATTCACGACCTGACCCCGGTCCTTTTACGTAAGCTTTCACTTTACGCAGTCCTGCATCGTAAGCAATTTTAGCACAATCTTCAGCTGCTACCTGTGCTGCGTAAGGTGTATTTTTTTTACTTCCGCGAAATCCGCGTTTACCCGATGACGACCAGCTAATAACTTGTCCGTCACTGTTGGTCAGGCTAATAATGATATTGTTGAAAGATGAATGGATATGGGCTTGCCCGTTGGCATCCACCTTAACAACACGTTTCCTGGTAACTTTTGTCTTCTTCTTTGCCATATACTAAACGAATTTAAACAGCTTTCTTTTTGTTTGCGATGGTTTTCTTTTTACCGCGACGCGTACGTGCATTGTTTTTGGTATTCTGTCCTCTGAGGGGCAGACCAGTACGATGACGGATTCCACGATATGATCCAATGTCCATCAGGCGTTTGATATCCATCTGCACTCTTGAGCGGAGCTCACCCTCAAGGATATAATCCTCAAGTACGTTACGAATTGCAGACAGCTGATCATCGGTCCATTCTTCAGCCTTAATGTTTGGATCTATCTTGGCTTTATCCAAAATCTCAAGCGCACGGCTTTTACCGATTCCGTACACATACGTAAGAGCAATTGCTCCTCTTTTATTGTTCGGTATGTCAACACCAGCGATTCTTGCCATATTGATTTATTTGTTTAAGTTTCTAATTCCGTTTTAACCCTGACGCATTTTGAACTTTGGGTTCTTTTTATCAATAACGTAAATACGTCCTTTTCTTTTTACAACCTTTGATGTTGAGCTGCGTTTTTTCACAGATGCTTTTACTTTCATAGCAAATTTTTTCTCTTATTTGTATCTGAATGTTATTCTTCCTTTCGTTAAATCATAGGGAGACATTTCAACTTTCACCCTGTCACCGGGGAGGATCTTAATGTAATGCATGCGCATTTTTCACGAGATATGGGCTGTAATGACATGACCGTTTTCAAGTTCCACCCGGAACATTGCATTTGACAATGCCTCAATGATTGTTCCATCTTGTTCAATAGACGCTTGTTTAGCCATATTTATTCTCCTCGTTTTTGTTTTACTGCCTTATCAATGATACTGAAATCCGACAGGATATCAGCCTGATCTTTTCCGATTGCCATTGTGTGTTCAAAATGTGCTGAAGGCCTACCATCACGTGTACGGATTGTCCAGCCATCATTTTCCTGCCGTATAAACCGCTTACCCATGGTAATCATTGGTTCTACAGCAATGCACATTCCAGCCTGCAATTTAGGTCCGGTTCCCCTTCTTCCAAAATTCGGTACTTCAGGACTTTCGTGCAGGTCTTTTCCGATTCCATGCCCCACAAGTTCTCTAACAACACCATATCCGGCGCTTTCAGCATGATTTTGTACAGCATGTCCAATATCACCGATGCGGTTTCCTTCAACTGCCACTTCAATTCCTTTATACAAGGATTCGCGTGTAAATTTCAGCAGTCGTTTAACATCATCACGCACATCACCCACTTCAAAGGTGAAACATGAGTCACCGTTAAAACCGTGTTTTACCGCTCCGATATCAATCGATACGACATCTCCGTCATTCAGGACATAGTCGCCGGGGATACCATGAACCACAACATCATTGACAGAGATACATACGGATTTTGGGAACCCTGAGTAATTCAGGAATCCTGGTACAGCGCCGTTGTCACGAATAAACTCATCAGCAATATCATTCAGCTTGTCAGTGCTAATACCGGGTTCAATACTTCCGGCAAGCTCAGCATGAGTCATAGACACGAGTCGGTTGCACTCCCGCATGATTTCAATTTCTTGCTCTGTCTTTAAAAAGATCATCAAAGAACGTTTCTAATCATTATAATGCCGAAGCAGTTTGTCCTCTGCCTTTAATTCTGCCGGATTTTGTCAATCCGTCGTAATGCCTCATCAGCAGGTGAGATTCAATTTGCTGAAGCGTATCCAGCACAACACCAACCAGGATGAGCAGGGATGTACCACCATAGAACTGTGCAAACTGATTGTTCACACCTGCAAGGGTGGCAAATGCCGGCAGAATCGCAATCACAGCCAGGAAAATAGATCCCGGCAGGGTGATTCTTGACATAATATTATCCATAAATTCCACGGTTTTCTTTCCCGGTTTAACACCAGGGATAAAACCACCGTTTTTCTTCATATCTTCAGCCATTTGCTGTGGATTCACCGTTACCGCAGTATAAAAATAGGTAAACAGAATAATCATCACAGCAAACACAAAGTTATACCAGAAACCGGTATAATCAGCAAAAGCTGCACCGAATTTACTCATAGCATCAGAATCGCTGAAACCGGAAATCATAATCGGAACAAACATCAGCGCCTGTGCAAAAATGATAGGCATAACACCTGCAGCGTTAACTTTCAGGGGGATGTATTGTCTGACACCACCATATTGTCTGTTACCCACAACGCGTTTGGCGTACTGAACAGGAATCCTGCGTACCGCTTGCACAAGAGCAATGGTAAGCATAAAAATAACAAAGAGGATAACGATTTCAACAAGCAGCATTACGAGTCCACCGGCCTGAGCAGTAAATCTTGAAACGATTTCCTGAGCAAAGGACAATGGCAGACGTGCAATGATACCAATCATAATGATGAGGGATATACCATTACCAATGCCTTTATCAGTAATACGCTCACCCAGCCACATGACAAACATGGTGCCGGCAGTAAGAATAATCACCGAACTAATGGTAAACAATGTTCCTTTAATGGCGAAAGCTTCCGCGGGCAGCTGTGCGTGCAGGTTTGCGATATAAGAAGGCGCCTGAAGCAGGAGAATACCAACAGTCAGATATCGAGTAATCTGGTTGATACGTTTTCTTCCGCTTTCACCTTCTCTCTGCAGACGCTGGAAATAAGGCACAGCAATACCCAGTAGCTGAACAACGATTGAAGCAGAGATATAAGGCATAATTCCAAGGCCGAAGACGGAAGCCCTTGAAAATGCACCGCCGGAGAACATGTCCAGCAAACCGAGCACACCTTTCGATGTTTGTTGCTGCAGGCCGGCGAGCATATTTGGGTCCACGCCGGGCAGCACTACATGGCTACCCAATCTGTAAATCAAAATAAGGCCAAGGGTAGTAAGGATACGCTTACGCAGATCCTCAATACGCCAGATATTTCTTATTGTTTCAATTAAACGTTTCATCCATTAAATTTTTTCAACTGTTCCACCACTAGCTTCAATTTTCTCGGCTGCTGATTTGGAAAACGCATGTGCTTTGACATTGATTTTGGATTTCAATTCACCATTGCCAAGAATTTTGACAAGTTTATTGCGTTTAACAACACCTACCTCAACGAGCTTATCCACATCGATTGCATCGAGTTTAAACTTTTCAGCAACCTCCTGGAGTTTGTCCAGATTGACGGGTTTATACTCTTTACGGTTGATATTATTGAAGCCATATTTCGGGCTGGTTCTTTGCAGTGGCATTTGTCCACCTTCGAACCCTGATTTTCTGGAATAACCTGAGCGGGATTGTGCACCCTTATGTCCACGAGTTGCAGTTCCACCTTTACCGGAACCTTCTCCGCGTCCGATGCGTTTTCCATCAGGTTTATTCGATCCTTTTGCTGGTTTTAAAGCGCTTAAATCCATTGGTCTGTGATCTTAACTATTTAACATCTTCTACTTTCACGAGATGGCTGACTTTTTTTGTCATGCCAAGAATCTGAGGACTAGCCTCATGCACAACGCTTCTATGCATTTTGGTTATACCCAATGCGATGAGCGTTTGCTTTTGTCTTTTATTGCAGTTAATACCGCTTCTGAACTGTGTAATTTTCACTTTAGCCATGACACAAAAATTAACCGTTAAACACTTTTTCGAGTGAAATACCTCTGTGCTCAGCGACAGTATACGGATCCCTCATATCGAGCAGGGCTCCCATAGTAGCTTTCACAAGGTTGTGTGGATTTGAAGATCCTTTGGATTTTGCAAGAACATCTTTAATACCAACACTATCCAATACAGCACGCATCGCACCACCAGCAACAACACCGGTACCGGAAGATGCAGGTTTGAGCCATACTTTAGCTCCGCTGTACTTAGCTGTTTGCTCATGGGGAATGGTATTGCTATACAAAGGCACTTTTACAAGGTTTTTCTTAGCATCTTCAACAGCTTTGGCAATAGCAGAAGTTACTTCACCTGCTTTTCCAAGGCCATGTCCGACAATACCTTCCTCATTACCAACCACTACAATAGCGGCAAAGGTAAATGTGCGTCCCCCTTTGGTAACTTTTGTTACCCTGTTGATCGCGACCAGTCTGTCTTTCAGTTCGAGGTCACTCGCTTTAACTTTCTTTAGGTTTGCTGACATAATATTTTAAAATTTTAAGCCTCCTTTTCTGGCGCCTTCAGCAAAAGCTTTCACACGCCCGTGATATTTATAACCTCCCCGATCAAAAACAACCTGGCTAATTCCTGCATCTGAGGCCTTTTTGGCCAATGCTTCGCCGGCTTTGAAGGAGAGCTCGCTCTTAGTACCTTTTTCATCTGCCATTTCTTTGGCATTGGTGCCAAATCCTAACAGAGTCTGGCCTTTATCATCGTCGATGATCTGGCCGTCAATGTTTTTAAGTGAGCGGTAAATTGCCAATCTTGGTTTCTCTGCCGTTCCGGATATTTTACTCCGGATGCTTTGGCGTATTCTTCTTCTTCGTTGCAAATTTTTATTTGACATGATTCCCAAAATTTAAAATTAAACACTGGCTGCTTTACCGGCTTTTCTTCTGATTTCTTCACCGACAAATTTAATACCTTTTCCTTTGTAAGGTTCAGGTGGTCTGAGTGATCGTATTTTTGACACAACCTGACCGAGCAATTGTTTATCAGCGCTGGTAAGCGTAATAATGGAATTGCTTCGTTTTTCGGTTTTGCATTCAACCTTAACCTCTTCGGGCATTTCGAAAAAGATGTGGTGTGAATAACCGAGGGTAAGATCAATTACCTGACCATTATTTTCGGCTTTAAAACCAACACCAACCAATTCGAGTTTTGCACTAAACCCTTTTGAAGCACCTTCTACCATATTGCTAATCAAAGACCGGTACAAACCGTGCATTGCTTTATGCTCAATAGAATCTGATGGTCTTTCAAGCACGATTTGGTTATCTTCCTGCTTAATGATCAGGTCTTTATTTACTTCTTGTTCTAATTCTCCAACCGGGCCTTTGATGTGGATTGTCTTACCTTTGATTTCCACATTAACGCCATCCGGTATTTGAATTGGTAAAATCCCTATTCTTGACATGGTTCAAAATTTAATAAACGTAACACAATACTTCTCCACCCACGTTCAGCTGTTTAGCCTCTTTATCAGACATAACGCCATCAGAGGTTGAAATGAGTGCAATCCCAAGGCCGTTAAGTACACGTGGAATATCGCTGGTGTCCACATATTTTCTAAGTCCGGGACGACTTGCACGCTCAAGTTTTTTAATAGCTGAGACTTTGGTTTTCGGGTGATATTTCAACGCTATTTTAATAACACCCTGCTTGTTATCCTCAACGAATTTATAATTCAGGATGTATCCTTTATCGAAAAGGACTTTGGTCATTTCGCGTTTTAAATTTGACCCCGGGATATCCACTACTCTGTGTCGAGCCTGGATTCCGTTTCTTATTCTGGTCAGATAATCTGAGATCGGATCTGTCATAACTACACTATTAAAATATTACCAACTCGCTTTTTTCACACCGGGTATGAGGCCATTAGAAGCCATTTCCCGGAAAACAATACGACTTACACCAAACTGGCGCATATATCCTTTCGGTCTGCCTGTAATACTGCATCTGTTATGCAAGCGTACTTTTGAAGAGTTTTTCGGCAATTTATGAAGTTTTTCATATTCGCCGTCTGCTTTCAACTGTTCACGTTTGGCAGCATATTTATCAACCATTTTCTGGCGCTTTCTTTCACGCGCTTTCATGGATTCTTTGGCCATATCTACTTATTTTTTTTGTTTTTAAAAGGAATACCAAATTCAGTCAGCAGGGCATAAGCTTCTTCGTCAGTCTTTGCAGTTGTAACGAATGTTATGTTCATACCCATAATTTTATTGACTTTATCCAGATTTATTTCCGGAAAAATAATTTGCTCATTAATGCCGAGGGTATAATTTCCCCGACCGTCGAATTTAATTCCAACACCTTTAAAGTCTCTGATTCTGGGGAGCGCACTCCGCACCAGGCGTTCAGTAAATTCGTACATACGATGTCTTCTAAGCGTAACTCTAACACCGATGGGCATGCCCTGGCGGAGTTTAAAGTTAGAGATATCCCGTTTTGAATATGTAGTAACGGGCTGCTGACCAGTAATCAGTGCAAGTTCTTCCATTGCAGTTGTGATGAGTTTTTTATCTGTAATTGCCTCACCAATTCCCTGATTAATTACAATCTTCTCAATTTTGGGGATCTCCATTCTTGAGGTGTACTGAAATTTTTCTTTCAGTGCAGGGACGATCTGGTCCTCGTATTTTGTTTGAAAATTCGGTTTATAAGCCATTACTTAATTTCCTCCCCTGATTTTTTAGCATAACGAACCAGCTTATTATCTACAACTTTTCTGCCCACGCGTGTTGGTTTACCGTCTTTTGGATCAATCACCATCAGATTAGAAAGGTGAACCGGAGCTTCCTGTTTAAGAATTCCACCTTCGGTATTATTAGCGTTGGGCTTAGTGTGTTTAGATACCACATTGGCACCTTCCACAATAGCTTTGTTTTTTTTGGGGATGACTTCGAGGACTTTTCCCTGGTATCCTTTAGATTCACCAGCGATGACCATCACTGTATCCCCTTTTTTGATATGTAATTTTTTTGCCATGACAATCAATTTTACAATACTTCAGAAGCGAGTGAAATAATTCTCATATATTTTTCGTCGCGCAATTCGCGTGCAATGGGGCCAAAGATACGGGTACCTCTGATTTCGCCGGCAGTATTGAGCAAGACACAAGCATTATCATCAAATCGGATGTAAGAGCCGTCCTGGCGACGCACTTCTTTACTTGTTCTCACAACTACGGCTTTTGAGATTGAACCTTTTTTAATTTCGCCACCCGGGATAGCGCTTTTCACGCTAACAACAATCTGGTCACCGATGCTTGCATATCTTTTACCGGTTCCACCGAGTACACGTATGCACTGCACAATTTTGGCACCGCTGTTATCGGCCACGGCCAATTTGGATTCCTGCTGTATCATGCTTATTTAACTTTTTCAATAATTTCTACTAATCTCCACTTCTTATTCTTGCTTATCGGACGTGATTCCATGATACGGACTGTATCGCCGATATCGCATTTATTGTCTTCATCGTGAGCAGTAAACTTGTTGCTCTTATTGACGAACTTTCCGTATTTGGGATGTTTTTCTTTCCGCTTGATGTTTACCACAATGGATTTGTCCATTTTGTTGCTGGTAACCACACCTATACGTTCTTTGCGTAATTTCCGTTCCATAGTATTCGTCTTTTATTGTTCGCTAAGCTCACGCTTTTTCAGTTCAGTCTTCATCCGCGCAATATCCCTTTTGACATCAGTAATTTTATTAGGATTCTCAAGAGGTGATACCGCATGATTCATTTTAAGCCTGGTGAGCGTGTTCTTTTCGTCCCCGATTTTCTCAAGGATTTCTTTGGTTGTTAATTGTCTTATTTCACTGTTTTTCATTGTACCCTGGTTTATTCGTTATAGTCATAATCTCTTCTGACCACGAGTTTGGTTTTCACAGGCATTTTTTGAGCGCCAAGCCTCAGGGCTTCCTGAGCTTTTTTAAAAGGCACACCATCAATTTCGAACATAATACGACCTGGTGTCACTCTTGCAACAAACATTTCCGGATCACCTTTACCTTTACCCATACGAACTTCTGCAGGTTTTTTGGTAATGGGTTTATCGGGAAATATCCGGACCCACAGTTTACCCTGACGCTGCATCTCACGCGTAATGGCAATCCTGGCTGCCTCAATTTGACGACCATCGATCCAGCTGGTTTCGAGGGTTTTAAGGGCAAAACTTCCAAAGGCAATCTCAGCACCGCGGTGAGCGTTTCCTTTCATTTTGCCTTTCTGATGCCTTCTGTATTTTGTTTTTTTGGGTTGTAACATGATTACCGCTCCTTATTTTCTTCTTTTTTTGTTAAACCGTTTCTTGCCACTCTGTCCACCTTTTTTACTCATTCCGATATTGGGTGAGAGATCAGGTTTTCCATAAATTTCCCCACGGCAGATCCATGTTTTCACACCAATCATACCGGTTTTAGTCAGGGCTTCAGCAAGCGCATAATCGATATCAGCACGGAAAGTATGCAATGGGATTCTGCCTTCCTTATAGGTTTCCGAACGAGCCATCTCTGCACCATTAAGGCGACCACCAACGAGAATCTTAATTCCTTCAGCCCCCATGCGCATAGTAGAAGCGATGGACATCTTTACAGCCCTTCTGTATGCAATTTTACCTTCAATCTGACGCGCTATATTGGCACCCACAAGTTTTGCATTCAGTTCGGGTCGTTTGATTTCGTAAATGTTTACTTGGATTTCTTTGGAAGTGATTTTCTTGAGCTCTTCTTTAAGCTTATCAACTTCCTGACCGCCGCGACCAATAATAATACCTGGCCTTGCAGTATGAATCGTAATGGTCACCATTTTTACGGAACGCTCAATGACAACCTTAGCAACGCTTGCTTTAGCGAGACGTACATTCAGGTATTCGCGGATTTTATGATCTTCGAGAATTTTCTCACCATAATTTTTACCGCCATACCAGTTGGAGTCCCATCCTTTGATGATACCAAGCCTGTTGCTTATTGGATT
The DNA here is from genome assembly GCA_964418565.1 of uncultured Bacteroidales bacterium. Taxonomy (GTDB): domain Bacteria; phylum Bacteroidota; class Bacteroidia; order Bacteroidales; family ML635J-15; genus JAQIBY01. The sequence continues at coordinate 19,070 of CAYQMB010000045.1, forward strand.
AACCTTCTGTCCCATTGAATATCGATTTAATTTTCAGATTCTTCTTGTACTTCTACTGATTCTTTTTCCTCACTAAGCATACTGCTGGCACTAGCCACAGTAAGCGTAACGTGATTGGAGCGCTTTCTGATGCGGTAAGCTCTGCCTTGAGGAGCCGGCTGAATGCGTTTAAGCATTCTGGCTGAATCCACCATGACTTCACTTACGATCAGATTGGCATCTTCCATTCTTACGCCTTCATTCTTTGCCTGCCAGTTTGCGATAGCTGACATCAGAAGTTTTTCAACCCGGCGGGAAGCCTCTTTGGAAGAAAATTTAAGAATATCCAAAGCTTCATCCACACCTTTACCTCTGATCAAATCGGCCATCAATCTCATTTTTCTAGGAGATGTCGGGCAGTTCTTCAGAACAGCGTAACTTTTATTTTTTTTGGCCTCTTTACGTTTTTCGGCCGCTAATCTTTTCCGTGCACCCATAATTATTACTGTTTTTCAGATTATTTTCCGCCATGACCTCTAAAGGTCCTGGTGGGAGCAAACTCTCCCAGTTTATGTCCAACCATATTTTCAGTTATGTAGACAGGGACAAACTTATTACCATTATGAACAGCAATTGTTAATCCCACAAATTCAGGAGAAATTATTGACGCGCGCGCCCAGGTTTTAATCACCTGCTTTTTCTTGGCGTCCTGCATTACAAGCACTTTTTTCTCCAAACTGGGGTCAATAAATGGACCTTTTTTTAATGATCTGCTCATATCTCAACAATTATTTTCTTTTACGACGTTCGATTATGTATTTATTGGAAGCCTTCGTGGGCTTGCGTGTAAGGTAGCCTTTGGCCAGCAGTCCTTTGCGTGAACGCGGATGTCCGCCTGAGGCACGACCTTCACCACCACCCATTGGGTGATCAACCGGGTTCATAACAACGCCACGGGTTCTGGGTCTGCGACCCTGCCAGCGCGTACGTCCGGCTTTTCCGGATATTTCAAGACTATGGTCTGCATTTGACACACTACCAACAGTAGCTTTGCATGTTGTCAATATCCTGCGCACCTCACCGGATGGGAGTTTTATGACAGCAAAGCGGCCTTCTCGTGAGACGAGCTGAGCATAAGCTCCGGCGCTTCGTGCGAGCATGCCACCCTGAGCGGGATGCAATTCGATATTGTGTACGATAGTACCGAGGGGTATTTCACCCAACGGCAACGCATTACCAACTTCCGGAGCAACGCCTTTTCCACTAAGGATTACCTGATCCACCTGGATGCCGTTGGGAGCCACAATGTACCGTTTTTCACCATCTTCGTACTGAACCAGTGCAATGCGTGCAGAGCGGTTTGGATCGTATTCTATGGTTTTAACAGTGGCTTTCATTCCGTCTTTATTGCGTTTGAAATCAATCACACGGTAGCGTCTTTTGTGCCCACCACCACGGTAGCGCACAGTCATCCGACCTTTGGAATTTCTTCCGCCGGATTTTTTTATAGGCTCCAGCAATGATTTTTCCGGCTTACTTGTCGTAATTTCGGTAAAATCACTGATCATTTTATTTCGTTGTCCCGGTGTTGTGGGTTTAAATTTTCTGATTGCCATAACTCCAGATTAAATGTTGCTGTAAAAATCAATTGTATCATTATCATTCAATGTCACAATGGCTTTTTTGTAAGCATTTGTACGACCACTAACCACACCTGTTTTGGTGTAGCGGGTTTTAAACTTACCATCATATTTCATTGTGTTCACAGACCTGACATGCACGTCGTATAGCTCTTCTACTGCCTTTTTGATCTGTACTTTATCAGCCTTGACATTGACAATAAAGCCATAACGGTTCAGGGATTCGCCCTGCTCCGTCATTTTTTCTGTCACTATTGGTTTCATTAAAATATCCATGTCGCTCATTTTTTATGCCAGGGTTTTATCCAAAACCTTAATTGAATCTTCTTCAAACATCAAAATTGATGCGCCTACAATATCATAAGTACTTAAATTCAAAACACTTACGACATCCACACCCGGCAAATTTCGAGATGACAAATATACATTTTTATTTTGTTCATTCACAACGATTAGCAATTTTTTATCAGAAATTTTAAAATTTTCCTGAATTTCTGCTATTCTCCGGGTTTTAATCTCATCGACGCCAAAATTATCAACAACGAAGAGCTGCTTGTCTTTAGCTTTATAGCTTAGAGCAGATTTACGAGCGAGCCGTTTGGTCTTTTTATTGACCTTTTCGTTGTAACTTTTCGGACGCGGGCCAAAGACACGGCCTCCACCTCTGAAAATCGGGTTTTTGATATCACCAAACCTGGCGGTACCGGTTCCTTTTTGCCGTTTGATTTTTTTACGGCTTCCGGCAATGTCACTACGTTCTTTTGCTTTATGTGTCCCTTGCCTTTTGTTGGCCAGATATTGTTTACAGTCAAGATAGACTGCATGGTCATTTGGTTCAATAGCGAATACTGAATCGTTAAGATCAAGGGTTTTGTCGGTTTCCTGGCCTTTGTTGTTATATACTTTTAGTTTCATTATTTCTCAATTATTAAGTATGAACCTTTAGCACCTGGTACTGAACCTTTCACTAACAATAAATTGCTCTCGGGGATTTTTTTCAGCACTTTGAGGCTGATCATTTTCACCTTTTGTCCTCCGGTACGTCCTGCCATTCGCATTCCTTTAAAAACACGTGAGGGGTCTGAGGAGGCTCCAAGTGAACCCGGAGCTCTGTCTCGATCGTGCTGACCATGGGTTGCATCGTTTACACCTCTGAAACCGTGACGTTTCATGACACCCTGGAAACCTTTTCCCTTGGCATCACCACTAACATCGCACCATTCGCCTTCGATAAAAATATCCACGGTAATTTCCTCCCCGTGTTTGACATCTTTACCATAGTCGCGAAATTCAACCACTTTACGTTTAGGCGTTGTTTTGGCCTTTTTAAAGTGATTTTTCATTGCGTTGCTTGTGCGTTTCTCTTTCTTTTCATCGAAAGAAAGCTGAACAGCGTTGTAGCCGTCCGTTTTTTCGGTTTTAACCTGTGTAACAACACAAGGACCAGCTTCAATGACAGTGCATGGGATATTTTTCCCCTCGGCACTGAATAC
>CAYQMB010000046.1:0-21162 GCA_964418565.1 uncultured Bacteroidales bacterium
CGTCACTAGACCTGGCAGCACCCCCCAACCTGCCAGCGTCACTAGACCTGGCAGCACCCCCCAACCTGCCAGCGTCACTAGACCTGGCAGCACCCCCCAACCTGCCAGCGTCACTAGACCTGGCAGCGTTGGTAGACATGCCAGCGCTGACAACGTCCCAATAACCACTCCAGGGATACTCAATAATACTGTTTGCAATTCTGTGGTGGACGGCATTGTTGTTTACGTATACGATAACATTTTTTAAATCATTTTTTCCATGTATTCCACGGCGCCTGAATGGTTTTTCAAACATACTACCGTGTCTGTCATATTTTTTATTTATGTATTTTGCATAACTGTTAAACATGTGTGAAAAGTGTTTGGATGGATCAGGTGTTTTTAATCCACGCTCTTTATAATTATCAGGTTTTTCTATACATGCCCATTTTTCAATCTTTTCTTTCGGGGCATCTTTTATATTGTATTTATATACCCGGTTCTTTTTTACTTTTAAAGCAAAATGAAAATGATTTCTTAATAGACAATAAGCATATAAATCCGCTATCGGAAGAATAAAAATCTGCATCAATTCCAGGAAAGTTAAATAGTCCTTCTCGCTGAAAAATGCCTGCTGACTGTTATTCCCGCGGTTATATACATGATATGAACGTCCTGGCTGCAAATCAACCTCAATATGAGAGCCCATAAGTTTCTATTTTTTAAAAATTATACCTGTATAATAAAACTACAAATAAAAAATGAAACCACAAGCCAATTCACTCTTTCATCCAGTCTGCCAGCGTTTTATCAACCTGCCAGTGCTCCTAAACCTGCCAGCGTCGCAAGACCTGGCAGCACTCCCAAACCTGCCAGCGTCGCAAGACCTGGCAGCGTTGGACCTCACCAGACCTGGCAGCATCGGAAGCGACCTGGCAGCATTGGTAGATATCGCCAATTATTCTTACTTTTGATCAAAATGTTGATTTATGGAAAAGAAACTGTTTCTCCTTGATGCCTACGCTTTGATTTTCAGAAGTTATTACGCATTTATTCGTAACCCGCGCATCAACTCAAAAGGACTTAATACTTCCGCTATATTTGGTTTTGTCAATACACTCGAAGAAGTACTCAAAAAAGAAGAGCCTTCGCACATCGCCGTGGTGTTTGACCCGCCGGGACCGACTTTTCGCAACGAAATGTATTCTGAATACAAGGCCAATCGCGATGCCACACCCGAAGACATCAAAAAAGCAGTGCCATACATTAAGGACATTCTTAAAGCATACAACATTCCCGTAATAGAAGAAGAAGGCTACGAAGCAGATGATGTGGTTGGCAGTCTGGCGCGCATTGCCGCAGAAAAAGATTTTACCGTGTACATGATGACATCCGATAAGGATTACGCCCAGCTCGTAACTGATAAGGTGTACATGTACAAACCCCGCCGGTCTGGTGAGAAAGAAAACACCGTGATGAAAGTGGATGATGTACTGGAAAAATTCAGCATAAAATCACCTGAGCAGGTTATTGATATACTGGCTCTTTGGGGAGACAGCTCTGATAATGTGCCCGGAGCTCCCGGTGTGGGCGAAAAAACAGCCATCAAGCTTATCGATCAGTTCGGTTCTGTGGAAAACCTGCTGGACAATACCGATCAGCTTAAAGGCAAACAAAAAGAAAAAATCGAAGCTAATAAAAAGCAAATCCTCTTGTCAAAAAAACTGGTGACCATCGAGCAGGAAGTGCCGCTGAATGTGGATTTTACTCTCATGAAACGGCAGGATCCCGATAAGGAGCAAATGAAATCCCTCTTTGGCGAACTGGAATTTAACACCCTGGCGCAGCGCATTCTTGGAGAGCCAGCTAAAGCAAAACCTGCAGCCCAGGGTAGCCTGTTTGATTTTCCCGCAGAAAGCAATGCCGATGAACAGGCAGAACCCCAATCCGGCAAACGAAACATCAATACGGAAAAACCGGAGTATTCCCTTGTGGACACAGCTTACCTGCGCAAAGAACTGATTAAATACCTTGAAAAACAGGAAAGCTTTGCTTTGGATACCGAAACCAGCAGTCTGGATGCTCATACGGCCAGCCTCACCGGGATGTCATTCTGCGCTGAGGTCGGAAAAGCCTGGTATGTGATGATGCCCGAAGGAGAAGAGGAGAAGCAACGCATTGTCAATGAGTTTAAAGCTGTGCTTGAAAACGACAAGATTGTCAAAGTCGGGCAAAACATCAAATACGACATGCTTGTGCTTCGGTATTACGGTGTTGAAATCCAGGGAGAACTATTTGATACCATGATTGCGCATTACCTGCTGCATCCTGAATTGCGTCACAACATGAATTTCATGGCCGATACCATGCTCAACTATGAAACCATTTCCATCGAAAGGCTTATTGGTAAAAAAGGAAAAAATCAAAAGAAAATGGCCGATGTGCCGCTGGAAATCATTACCGATTACGCTGCCGAAGATGCTGATATCACTTGGCAGCTCAAAGAAAAGCTGGAACCTCAGTTGAGAGAGCAGGGCTTGTTTGATTTGTTCCACGATGTAGAATGCCCCCTGATTTATGTGCTGGCTGATATGGAATTTGTAGGCGTGCATCTGGATGTGGATCAACTGAATGCTTACGCCAAAAAACTCAGCGAAGAGCTACAGGGCATTGAAAAGAAAATCTACGAGCTAACCGGGCATGAATTCAACATCAGCTCACCAAAACAACTGGGTGAAATTCTGTTTGACAGATTAAAAATTACAGATAAGCCACCAAAAACCAAAACCAAACAGTATTCAACATCAGAAGAAACTCTGCAAAAGCTGCAGGACCAACACCCGGTGATAGAGCAGATTCTGGAGTACCGTTCGGTGAAAAAGCTGCTTTCAACCTATGTGGAATCGCTGCCCAAACTGATTAACAAGCGTACCGGGCGCATTCACACATCCTTTAACCAGACGGTAGCTGCAACAGGTCGGTTGAGCTCCAACAATCCCAACCTGCAAAACATCCCGATTCGTGAAGACCGGGGGCGGGAAATTCGTAAAGCCTTTTGTGCCACAAACGAGAATTATGTTTTCCTGTCGGCGGATTATTCTCAGATTGAGTTGAGGCTGATGGCACACATGAGCGAAGACAAACACATGCTGGAAGCTTTTCAGTCGAAAGATACGGACATTCATGCTGCTACAGCAGCCAAGGTGTTTAAAGTAGCGATTGACGACGTGACCCGGGAGCAGCGCTCCAAAGCCAAAACAGCCAACTTTGGTATCATTTACGGAATTTCGGCGTTTGGGCTTTCCCAGCGGCTTAACATTCCCCGCACCGAAGCAAAAGAACTCATCGATGGGTATTTTGAAAGCTTCCCCGGTGTGAAAAAATATATGGATGCATGCATTGAAAAAGCCAGGGAAGACGAATACGTGGAAACCATCATGGGGCGCAAACGCTTTTTACCCGACATCAATTCCCGCAACGGTATGATTCGGGGCATGGCCGAACGAAATGCCATCAACGCACCTATACAGGGTTCAGCAGCAGACATCATCAAGGTGGCCATGATCAACATTTTCAAGCGCATCCAACAGGAAGGACTCAAAGCCCGTTTGAACCTGCAGGTGCATGATGAGTTGAATTTTGAATGCCCGGTTGAGGAAAAAGATCAGTTGGCTGAAATCGTGAAATACGAAATGGAAAATGCCGTACACCTTTCCGTCCCCCTCACCGTTGACTGGGGTGTGGGTAAGAACTGGGTGGAAGCACACTGAAAAATCACAAAATACAAAAGACAAATAACAAACAAATTACAAAATGCAAAACTCAAATAGCAAACAAATAACAAGCATCAAAAAGTAAAATAACAAACCAGTACAGCATGGAACATTCAAAACCAAAATATGATCTGGAGGAACGGACATTTCAGTTTGCTAAACATGTCAGGTTGTATGTGAAAAAACTTCCAAAAACCATTGCAAATATTGAAGATACAAAACAGTTAGTTAAAGCTTCTGGTTCTGTAGGAGCGAATTACATTGAAGCCAATGAATCACTGAGTAAAAAAGACTTTTTAATGCGCATTAAAATCAGCAGAAAGGAAGCAAAAGAAAGTGCATATTTTTTGCGTTTGATTTATGAAAACAATTCAGATGATTTTGAGTCCGAAGGTATTAAATTGCATGATGAAGCTGTTCAGCTGAAAAAGATACTTTCTTCCATCATTGAAAAGTCAAAGTAACTGATTTAAGGATTTTGATATTTGAACACTGGAATGCAAAATTCACCTTTCGTTTGACTGTTTTGGTAATTGACAATTGGAGTTTGATTTTTATTTGTTATTTATAATTTGTCATTTGGAATTTACAGTGACCAAACTTTACGAAAGTTCCAAACTTTCGTAAAGTTAGGCCTAATTTAAACTCTATTTTTTTGGTGCTTATCCGTCTAAGCCGCCAGCCTGCCGGACTGCAGGGACAAGTTTTGTCATTTATAATTTGTCATTTGGAATTTCTACCTTTACCACCATGAACGTTATCGCCAATCAAATTCTCGTTCTGGGTCTCATTACACTGGTGGGATACCTTGCATACGTACTCAAAGCTGTCAACAAGGACATCAATCAGGCGCTGGTGCGGGTCATCATGAAAGTCACCCTGCCGCTTCTCTTGTTTACCACCGTAGCAAAGCTTGAAACAGATAGTAAAACCCTGATCAACGGGGTGGTGATATTTTTTGCCGGTGCTTTTGCCGTATTGGTTCTTAATATCCTGTCAAGAGGGTCTGCAAAAATCCTTAAACTCGACCGCCAAAACGAAGCCCTGCACAAAGCCCACACCATGTTTGGCAACGTGGTGTTTCTGGGTTTCCCCCTGATGGATGCTCTCTTCCCCGGTGGAAAAGGCCTGCTTTATGCCACCCTGTTTCAACTGGGGCAGGACAGTCTCATGTGGACCTGGGGCATCATCATGCTCAGCAAATCTGCGGATAAATCCACAAAACACTCCTGGAAACACCTGTTTAACCTTAATACATTGGCTTTTGCTTTGGGGTTCCTGTTTTATTTCACCGGAATCAAACTGCCGCCCGTGTTTAATCAGGCATTGTCGGGTATCGGGCATACCACCATTTATTTGTCAATGGTTTATGTGGGAGCGGTGCTGGCGCAGGTAAAACTGTTTTCTCTGATCAAAAACCTGCGGTCATACCTGTTGTCGCTGAACAAGTTGCTGCTGGGACCGATCATTGTGGCCGGCGTGCTTTATGCCCTGCAGTTTGCCGGTCTGAACTGGATGGATTTCGATGCCATCGTGGTGATTGTACTTCAGGCAGGCATGCCATGCATGATCATAGTTTCAGTGATTGCACGTGAACTTGGCCTGAATGATTTTCAGGCAACACAAAACATATTTGTATCCACCGTGCTGAGCCTCGGGACATTGCCTTTGCTGTATTTTCTCCTGATGCTGTTGTTTTAGCCGATGATCAGCGTCTGGCCTGTTTATTCCCCTGCTGCCTCCGGAATTCAACCGCCTTTTTACGAATTGCACTGGCTTTTCGACTCATGCCTTTATCCTCGTAATAGCCTGCCAGTGTCATGCCGATGTTGTAGTTGCCGGGAAATATGTTAAATGCTTTTTCCCATGCCTGAACCGCCTGCACTGTATCTCCCGACATCAGATGTAAATTGCCTTTGTCCACCCACACCTGATCGTTTTTTGGAGATGCTTTCTTACGCAGCCGGTCATTGTACTCCAGGGCTTTATGATACGATTTGTCTGCAGCGTAAATGTTTTGAAGCTTTTCCAGACTTTTGGGCTGCTCCGGCGAATAATTCAGTACGGAGTCGTACATGGCAATGGCTTTTGTTGTGTCACCCTGATTTTCAGCAATCATCCCCAGATAGTAAAATGCCTTGTCCATATCTTTTTCCATACCGGATTGGGTGCAGTGCTGAAGGTCACGTTTTGCCTGCTTGTATTTTTGCTGATAATAGTATGCAACACCGCGGTTTAGCCATGCCTCCGTAATTGTGCTGTCAATGTGTAGACAACGGGAAAAATATCGTTCCGCTTTCGTGTATTCCCTGCCAATGATAAGGTAGATGTAGCCCAGGTTGTGAAGCGGGTTGGCATAGGTGCTGTCTACTTTTATGGCGCGCTGGTAATAGTCTATGGAGGTGTGAATTTTTTTGTCCATGCGCTGCAGGGGTACGCCGGCTTTCATGCCTGCATACACTTCACCAATCAGGTAGTTGGCCACCAGGTTGTTGGCTTTTGCTGAGTTTTCCAGTTTAACAATATCGCTCTGATAAAGTATTTTCCGGTTTTTCCAATCAGGATTGCGTTTGATTGTGAGTATGGTAAAGGGAAGCACAATTATCAGGCTTAACAGTATGATTTGAGGTTTTTTCGTTAGCTTTTTCGTTTTTGGGTTTTCTTTTACGATACGAAAAATAAGCCAGGTTATGAGCATTGCAAACCCCAGCGATGGAATAAAGAGCAATCGTTCCGCGATGATTCCTGTTAAAGGGAAAAACAGGTTGGCAAAAGGTAAAATTCCAATCAGGTAGAATGCGATGGCAAACGACCAGATTTTTCGCTGTTTTATACCCCGAAACATCAGCCAGATCAATGCAATATGAATGAGAATTGAAATGATAACCACCGGATGGCTGAGCCCGGCTGCGGGCACCATTGCATAGCCGTAATAAAACCGTAAAGGGCCTGGAATAATCAGCAATTTCAGATACCAGGCCAGGGAATAGAAGGCCACCCCAAGCTTTGTGCCGGGGCTTTTGTCGGCAAACAATGGATTTTGCCAGTTGTAAACCGGTGCATTTTTTTCCGGCAGGCTCATTTCAGGAATGAGGTGGATAATCAGCAGAACAATGCCGGAAACAATGGCTATACCACCGGCAATAAGCATGGGCTTGCTGATTTTTATGCTTTTTATCCGTGCTGACAGATCGGGAAACTGAGCGTGCAGGCCTGCCAAAAGCAATGAGAGGGCCACCAGCCAACGCGTCAGGTCTTTTTCTATGGCAAGAAAAACCAGGCCGGTGATGAACACCAGAATGGCAAGAATGACAAGGGGGTTTTTAAGATATGATGCCGTGATGCGGCCTTGTTGTTTGCGCACCAGAACAAGGGTGACAAGCAAAAACAGCAGCAAAAACAGAATGGTAACCAGAGATTCACCCAGAAAACGGGTGAGAAACTCCGGCTCTGTGAGAACCCCGACCAGAAAAACGAGCTGTAACACGCCGATACCAATCCGTTGATAGTGACCTGCTTTGTAATTCTGTGCTTTGTTTGCTGCCTGATTCTGATGCTCCATACGGAAATAATACAGACTCAGAGGTATGATGGCCACAAAGATTACGGCCGTTTCTTTGGCCAGAAAAGCCAGTGCAAGCAATGCCAGGCCTGATATCAGATGCCTCCATTTTCGCATATCGTAATACCGGACAAATGAAATCCAGGCCAGAGCTGACAACAGGAAACAAAATATTTCTTCTCTGTTTTTCAGACTCAGTACTACCTCGCTGTGGATGGGGTGAGCTGCAAAAATGCTGAGCAGAATCAAAAAGAACCAGGAATTATGCCCGGGCATCAGGATGTGAAGGAGGCGAAAAAGCACAATCAGCAACACGGCATACCACAAAACGTTGAGCAGGTGAAAAACAGACGGATTGTTGCCAAAAATCTGATACTCTATGGCATAAACTGCGATGGTGAGAGGCCGGTACCCGAAATACTGCTCCCTTTCCTGATGGTAGCGGCTGGTAAAGATTTCAGGTATACCTTTGATGCCTTGTTGCACCTCTTCGTGTTCTTCTACAACGTAATTGTCATCGATGTTATAACCGTTGTTTACCGACTGACCGTAAAGAATAAAGGCCAGAATTAGAAACCACAGACCTGCAAATAACTTGATTTTTGACGGTTTTTTCCCCATAGTAACATTGTCCTCGATGCTCAAATATACAGAAAAGCCCTGATATTAAAACAGGGGACCCTTAATTTTATTTACAGAAAAAGGGGGGAACAGATCAAATTTAAAATAACACAGACGTTGCTACAGGCAGGGCTCTACGGAACAGTCGGGCAGGCGGTGTGCATGCATGACAACGAAGTTGCCTTTTTGGGTGCTTGTCAGTTTGGCGATGGCATCGCATTTTACCGTGAACAGGAAGTAAATGTTTTTATCCCTTTCATTGATGAGACCTTCCAGGTTGCCCTGCCCTTTGGAAATGATGACATCTGCCTTGTTGTATGCGTCCATAAATTCCGGGCTGCATTTTTTCAGCACGGTTGATGGTATGTCTGTACCATTGTTGATGACCGGAACAAGCTTGTCAATACCTACCTGTATGACATCTTCTGTAACTACGTCGTTTAGCACAGGTTTTCCGCGCACTGCTACCTTAAGGCGAGGATGGCCGATAAGTGAGATAAAAAGCTTGTCCATGACAATTTCACCGGCATTATCTGCCAGATACAGGATGTTTTTTGCTTTGCTGATGTCTTGAAACATAGCGGTGGAGTCATCTACAGCAAGGCTGGATTCAAGCACACTTTCAATGACGCTTTTGGCCTCAAATTCATGATCCGGGCCAAAATCAATGATGTTACCGGCGATGGCAAGTTTCATGGCCGTGTGCAGTGGATTGTCAGATTGTGTGGCTTTGTGATGCCAGGTGTCGTACAAATCCAGCATGGCCTGATTGAATTCTTCCTTCTCACGGCGGTAGATTTCACCATCGGGATGATGTGCTGCAATCAGACGATTGAGTTGAGCTGCCATCTCCGGATTGGTGATGTTTGTATCTGCTTTGCTAAGGAACGCCAGAAAGTCCCGGATGATTTCCAGACGGTCTGTCTCGCTGATACTTACTGTTTTGATATGCCGGCTGATTGATTTTAACTGGCAGAGCATACAATCTGAATTCATAACAAGCTATTTTTTGCAAAGGAAGTGATTCTGAACAAATGTTCCAATGATAAATGTTGTAATTAAGGATGATACTCCCGTTACAGGCATGAAACAGGCCCTTAGTTTCTTCAGAAAGGCCTTGGCGGATGCTTGCGTAAGGGATAGAAGCGGTATCCTGTGAGCGCCATTTTCCGGCGCTCACAGATACAAGCGGATAGCCCGGCTCTTTTTGTTTTCAGCCTGTGCTGGTCGCAAAACCTTCAGGGTCTTCTCTGTTAACTTGTTAGTTGAATTTAAAAAAACAATACAGTGAAGAATTGTAGCGACCCTGAAGGTTGTATCACCTGAGGTTTTTCTCCCTGAAAACAAAAAGAGATACGCCATAAAAAAGCAAAAAATAATCAATACATTTTTCTGATTAAATGGGATTAATGCCTACCTTTGCCCGCCTTTTGCCGGCATTTTTCGGCAGAGGAATTTACAGAATTTAGTTATATGGAAATCAGAAACATAGCGATTATTGCCCATGTGGATCATGGGAAAACTACCCTGGTGGACCGCATGTTGCATCAGGTAAAATTGTTCAGAGAAAATCAGGATATGGGAGATCTCATACTCGATTCCAATGATCTGGAGCGGGAGCGTGGGATCACCATCCTGTCGAAAAATGTATCTGTCCGGTATAAGGACACGAAAATCAACATCATTGACACCCCTGGTCACTCGGATTTTGGTGGCGAAGTGGAGCGTGTACTCAACATGGCCGATGGTGTGCTGGTGCTGGTGGATGCTTTTGAAGGTCCGATGCCGCAAACTCGCTTCGTGTTGCAGAAGGCTCTTGAGCTCGGGCTGAAACCCATTCTTGTGATCAACAAAGTAGACAAGCCAAACTGTAAGCCCGAGGAGGTGAATGAAAATGTGTTTGAGTTGATGTTTAACCTGGATGCCAACGAAGATCAGTTGGAGTATCCGGTGGTTTATGGTTCATCCAAAGAAGGCTGGATGGGACCGGACTATAAAGAGCCCACAGGTGATGTTTCTTACCTGTTGGACAGTATTATTGATACCATTCCACCGGCAAAGCCAAATCCCGGCAGCCTGCAATTGCGCATTACGTCCATTGATTATTCTTCCTATACCGGCCGGATTGCTGTGGGGCGTGTGTATCGCGGCAGCATAAAAATGGGCGATAAGGTTTCGGTTGTGCAACGCAATGGTGTGATTCATAAATCTGTTGTGAAAGAGTTGTATCGTTTTGAAGGCCTTGGCAAGGAAAAAGTGAAAACGGAGATTGGTGCCGGAGAGATTGTTGCCATTATGGGCCTCGATGATTTTGATATTGGCGATACGGTTGCCGATTTTGAAGAACCTGATGCTTTGCAGACCATCAAAGTGGATGAACCCACCATGAGCATGTTGTTTACCATCAACAATTCACCGTTTTTTGGCAAGGAAGGCAAATACGTCACGTCACGTCACATCCGCGACAGGCTGTATAAAGAGACTGAAAAAAACCTGGCTCTGCGTGTTGAGGATACTGACTCACCGGATCGGCTTACTGTGTATGGGCGGGGTATTCTGCACCTTTCCATTCTGGTTGAAACCATGCGCCGCGAAGGGTATGAATTTCAGATTGGTCAGCCCCGTGTGCTGATTAAGGAGGTTGATGGATACAAGAATGAGCCGGTTGAGCATCTTTATGTGGATGTGCCAGATGAGCTGTCCGGAAAGGTGATAGAACTGGTAACCAAGCGCAAAGGTGATATTGTCAATATTGAAAGCGTGGATGATCGTGCCCGCCTGGAGTTTAAAATACCATCCCGGGGTTTAATCGGCCTGACCAATCCCCTGCTTACTGCTACCGAGGGGGAGGCTGTGGTATCTCACCGATTTAAAGGCTTTGAGCCATGGAAGGGAGAAATCAGTACCCGGCACAACGGCTCAATAATAGCCATGGAAACCGGTACGGTTATCGCATATTCGCTGGACAAGCTGCAGGATCGCGGACGCTTTTTTGTGGAACCCAACGATGAGGTATATGCCGGTCAGGTGATAGGTGAAAATACCCGTGACGAAGACATCATGGTAAATGTCATCAAGACCAAAAAGCTTTCAAATATGCGCTCGTCCGGTGCTGATGAAAAACTGAATATCGCCCCTGCAGTAAAATACTCACTTGAAGAGTCAATGGAATACGTTGGCAAGGATGAATACCTTGAAGTTACACCAAAATCGCTGCGTTTCCGTAAGATATTACTGAAGGAACATGAACGTAAGAAGCAGAAGAAGGCAGTGGGGTAATTACCTGGCAAAAGCAGGAGCTGTTATGTCCTGATCTGAATTCCTGATTCCGGCCTTTTGTGCATAATGGCGCCAGTGACCTACTGTAGCTTTGGTATGTGCAATAAAATTTTCGGCTTCAGTTTTCTTCCAGCGAAACCAGGGAGCTACATCAAGACAAAGTTCGTAATCCAAACGGTTGCTTTGTTCATCAATATTCAGGCTCAAGCCCCGGGCCATAGGTTCAGGATTAATATCATAAACAGGAGATAATTTCCACCCGTCTTTTGTCAGAAGAAAACCATGATTCCTTAAGTGATCATCTGAATTTGAGATTGCTACAGACAAAACAATTCGTTTCCAGAGTTCTCTGATATCATCCCGGGGATTGCAACCATATTGCTCTATAATTTCAATTATTTCGAGATAAGAAACACCCTGTTTGTGATTGTCGCCGTCTTTATACCCCAGCAATGTCATTGCCGAAGCAAAATGCAACCTATGCTCTCCATTTCTGTCAAAACGCCTGGTGAGAAAGGTATGGTGATTGCCTGAGAAACGCTCAGATCTCACTTTGGGAGTCTCGATGCCCAATTCCCGGGCCATTTGAATTGCGACATACTCCCAGGCACCAACGTCTCTGTCATCGTTATATGAGGGAAACTTGGCGATCCATAAAGTGCCATCTGTATCCCTGACATTGGATTTCGGGCGGGCTCCGCCAAGCGATGAACCAGGCATCAGGAGTAAATTCAGCCATTCAGCTTGTCTTGATTCTTCCTCAAAATCATCACGCTCTATTTTAAGGCTTGCCTGTTCCAGTTCACGAATTCGGTTTACCGGAGGAACATCCAGGTGATTTGAATGCGCTAAAAATGATCCGTTTTTTTCCGTTTTAAATCTTAGAGCACCCATACGGGTAAGGTCGCTGACAGCAAGCAAAAAATCCGACTCATGAAAAAAAGCAGTTTGGTTGACTCTTTCCTTATTTTTAAGTGCATTACGACGCTTTATAAGTAATCTACCCCATCTGTCAGGAGCAGAGTCCAGAAACATCCCAAAATTTGGTTTTTCTGATTGAAGAAATTGATTGCCTGGGAAATATTTCAGGTCCGGGTCAATGAAGCGTGATTCCTGTTGGGTTAACCAGGTATCATCGTATGCAAAGGAAAACACCTCCTCACCTTTGATGACATCACTGTTTAGTGTTCCCATCAGAAAAGGTTCGCTGAGACCCGCCCAGTCTGCATAAACGTATATTCTTTTCATTTTTTAGCTTGTTTTTTGTTCAGCAATCCGGCATCCTGCAATTTGCGCCCAAAGGTATCATCCAACGCAATCTTTTTGAGGTCATCCGTTAATCCCAACACAGAAAGGACACGTAAAATTACTGCGATGCTAATATGCCCGCTTCCTTTTTCCACATGCCAAAGCGTTGTTCTGCCAATTCCGGCACGTTCCGCCAGTTGCTGTGTGGTAATGCCTCGTCGTTTTCGGGCCAGCTTTATGTTTTCACCCAGATTCTCTAACAGACGTTCTTCTTTTGGCAACAATATCGTGTTTTTTTGTTTCATGTTTATGCAATTGTTTGCATATAAAAACAAAAATAACTAAAATGTTTGTATATACAAACAAAAAATGATGGTACAGAGAATTTAACTCATAAAAAAAGCCGCCCGCTAACCAGCAGACGGCTTTTTTGATATGATGTTTTTCCTGATTATTTTTTCAGGTTGTGTTTTTCGATGAATTCGCTCAATACGCCATCAAGGTTGGGTTCGCCAATTTCCTGCAGATCGTAATAAACGCGGGTATTGGGTTTTTTGATGTCGATGATACGGTTCAGGTCGATGGGAGTACCAATCACTACTGAATCACAATCAGTACTATTGATTGTTGTTTCCAGGTCTTTCAACTGCTGATCGCTGTAACCCATGGCTGGCAGAAGTGTGCCAATGTGTGGGTAAATTTCAAAGGTTTCAGCCAGTTTTCCAACGGTGTAAGGACGTGGGTCAACCAATTCTGCACAACCAAATTTCTGAGCTGCAACAGTACCGGCACCAATTTTCATCTCACCATGGGTGAGGGTAGGGCCATCTTCAACAACCAATACGCGTTTGCCTTTAATGATTGACGGATCGTCAACTTTAATCGGAGAAGCGCCATCAATTACAGTAGCATTGGGATTGGCTGTTTTGATATTTTCACGTACTTCCTGAATACCGGCAGGAGGTGCAGAGTCCATTTTATTGATAACGACAGCATCAGCAATACGAAGGTTTACCTCGCCGGGATAATAGGACATTTCATGACCGGGACGATGTGGGTCAGCCACGGTAATCACGAGGTCTGAATTGTAAAACGGGAAGTCATTGTTACCACCGTCCCACAATACGACGTCGCAGCCTTTGGGATCTTCTTCAGCTTCACGGAGGATAGCTTCATAATCAACACCTGCATAAATTACGTTACCACGTACAACATGTGGTTCGTATTCTTCCATTTCTTCAACGGTACATTTGTGTTTTTTCAGATCAGAAACTTCAGCATAACGCTGTACTTTCTGGGCGTTTAGGTCGCCATAAGGCATGGGGTGACGAACAGCCACAACATTGAGGCCTTTGTCCATCAGGTGTTCAATCACTTTACGGCTGGTCTGAGATTTACCGCAACCTGTGCGGGTAGCCACAACAGCTATTACAGGTTTTTTGCTTTTTACCATGGTGTCTTCAGGACCAAGCAGCATGAAGTTGGCGCCGGCAGCGTTTACCCGGGCACTCATACTCATTACGTGCTGGTAACGCACATCGCTGTATGAAAATACGCAATCGTCAACATTAAGCTCTTTTATAAGTTTTTCAAGTTCTTCTTCTGCATGGATGGGAATTCCTTCAGGATAAAGTTTTCCTGCAAGTTCCGCGGGGTATTTCCTACCATCAATGTCAGGAATCTGAGCTGCTGTAAATGCAACAACATTATAATCCTCATTTCCTCTGAAATAGGTATTGAAGTTGTGGAAATCACGTCCGGCAGCTCCAATAATAATTACATTTTTCTTTGCCATAACAAAGTCATTTATTTAAGGTTTAACAATTAATTTTTAAGTAGCCAGACAAAGTTAAAATTTATAAGCAATTTTAGCTATGACAAAAAATTAATTCCTGCAAATTTCTTATGGTGTTTTGCAAGATAGTTGTAAAAAAATCAAAAAACAACCTGAAAATAAGAAGATTACAGGTGAAATATGTTAAAGAATATGCTTATAACTGGCGGATTTTATTCATGAATTTTTCTTTATCAATGATGAAACGTTCATGCGTACCACTGCCGATGATGCCTTCTTCATCACGGGCTTCAACTTTAAACACAAGGCGTTTCCTGTCCACTTCAACCAATGCAGATTCACAGGTAACCTGCATGCCAACTGGTGTGGCTTTCTCGTGAGTCACTGAAATTTTCATACCCACAGTGCTGTGCGTGTCGGGAAGTTTGGCTTCCACAGATTCCAGACAGGTGTTTTCCATTAGGGCAACCATCGCCGGTGTGGCAAATACTTCAACAAGGCCTGATCCATAGGCTGCTGCTGTTTCCTCTTTGCTTACGACTTTTGCCAGTTTTCCCGTAATTCCGGGGTTTAAAACAATTTCAGACATATCAGAATTGTAAGTTTACGGTTTGTTTTACGTCCGGATGCAATGAAAGTGCTACCGGACTTATTGCCGGAATGCTTTCAATCAGTGATTTTTGTTGCTCGTTCAATTCCAGCATGCTGAAATCAAAATTGATTTTTATTTCTGCTACACGACGTGGATTCGCTGCCATGATTTTCTCCATTTCAGCTTTGGCTCCTTTGATGCTAAAGCCGGCTTCATCGGATTTTATGCCCATAATGGTGAAAATACAGTTTACGAGCGAAGTTGACATCAGATCAGTGGGAGAAAAGGCTTCGCCCTTACCGTGATTGTCTGTCGGAGCATCTGTAATGAGCTTGTTTCCGGATTGTACGTGTTCATTTTTGGTTCGTAAATTTCCAAGGTATTCAATTTTGCTGGTTATCATAATTGGGTTTATCTTTCGTTTTAATTATCATCGTATCTTTAACATTCATAATAACAGTTTAGTTTTGAAATACACTATGAAATTTATCAACATCAGCATTCTGATTTTTGTTCTGAGTTTTTCAATACCTGGCTACGCTCATAAAAAAGCTTCCTTCAACATCATTGTTGATACCGATGCAGGAATAGACGATGCAAAAATGATGCACCTGCTTATGGCTTCGGCAGATTTTAACATCAATGCAGTGGTATGCAGCGATGGGGTGCTGAGCCCGCAGCAGGGGGCATCACGGATAAAAGGGATGCTGGATTATTATGGACATTTTGCCGTTCCGGTTGCTGCCGGCAAAAAGCTTGATCAGTCATTTGACCACAGAGAGTTTGCTTCAAAAACAGCCTGGCCAGGTGAGGCGAGTGAGAAATACGGGAAGAATACCGTTGAATTGTTACACGAACGATTGAATGCTCACCCGTCGAAAGACATATACCTGGCTTCCGGACCACTGACCAACCTTGCTGAATTGCTGAAAGCCTATCCCGGGGACATTGATAAAATCAGCCGTATCATCTGGTATCATAATCCGGGGAACAAAGGCATGAATTATCAACGGGATGAAGAGGCCGCTGAATTTGTGTTGAATACTTTTCCGGGTATTGAGTTTGTATATGCAGATCATTCGCTCAGGCTCAGGAAGGATGATCTCCTGCGCTTAGAAAGTCTGAACAATAAATACAGTAAGGGAATATCGGACTATCTTAATCAGAAAGATTTTCGCTTGCTCAGCTCTGCCATGCATCTGCAAATATGGGACGAATTGCTTCCGCTTTACATGCTTTTCCCCGAAAGTTTTACTTCAGCATCCGGACAAGCGCATGTGTCGTTAAACACAGAGGATATCAGAATGTTGTATGTGGCAATTCTGGATGCAGACAAGCCCATGCAGGGAATTGTTTACAACACGCTGCCCACAGGTGGAACATGGCTCAGAACGGATATGCGGCCAATTGCAGACAGCATAATATCCAGACATGGATACAATGAATTTCTTGTTGTGGCAATGACAAGTGAATTCCACGGGCACCTGGGGATTTACTCCATCATGGGGGCAAAAATGGGCATGTTTGCGATGCAGGCGTTTCATGTGGGCCTGGATGAGCTGGAAGTATGGTCTTATGCAGGTGACCAGCCGCCTCTGAGTTGTATGCACGACGGGCTACAGTTCAGTACAGGTGCATCGCTGGGGTATGGCAACATTCATGTGCCTGAAGACAGGCCATACAAGCCGGAAGCCGTGTTTGAGTATAAAGGTCAACGGCTTAGGATACAACTTAAGGATGCTTTTATTAAGCAATTTAAATCCGACATTGCTTCAAGCATTGAAACATACGGCTTGCTTACCGACAAGTACTGGGCAGAAATTCGCAGACTGGGGTTGGATTACTGGCTGCGGCTGGATAAAGATGAGATTTTCGAGGTTGAAATTCTTTCAGTGCCAAACCAATAAATGTTCAGGTGTTTAAAACAAAAAAAGCTGCCTGGTTAAGACAGCTTTTGAATGGTGAAATTTACAAATTTTTGACTTTATTTAATCCCATAGCTTTTAGGATGTAATTCGGAAGGGGCTTGTGGGGATCACGCTTTTTAAGGTTGATGTACCATCCGAATTTTTTAGCGATTGGTACCTTATGCGTTTCCACAAATTCGATAAGGGTGTTTTCAGGTGCCTGTATGTAAGAGAAATGGCCTGCAGCTTCTCCCATGTCAAAGCTGTCAGCGCTGTCTACGGTAAAGGGAAACCCTTTTTCTTTTGTTTCTTCACGCAAATCATCCATACCGGTAACATCAAAGCAGATGTGTATAAAACCCGGATCGCCCCAGATACGCCCTTCGAAGATATCAACAGGTTTTCTGGATTTCACTTCCACCAGCTCAATCTGGGTGGGGCCCAGCAGGGGTGCAAATGCACCAGTACGCGGCTCAGAGTGTTTTAACAGCACGCGGCGGACTTCTTCTTTTCCGCCGGGGATATCCTTTGTGTCATCAAATCGCCCTTTGCGGTCGTAAACAATTTCATCGTAACCCAGGATATCCTGATAGACCTGCAGGGATTCTTCAATGTTTTTAACACCGATTATAGCACCGTATACCCCACCGTTTTTGTGCCGTTTTGAGAAGCTTTCAGATTCCTCAATGAATTCGAAAATATTACCGTACAAATCTTTGACAAAAAAGTGTTTTGACCCACCGGGATTATGTGCAATGTTTCCGAGGATCTCAAGTTTTTTCTTTGAAAAATCCTGATAACAGGCAGCGGCATTTTGGCATTTCATTTTAACAACACAAATGCCCAGGTCTCCCAGTTGAACAGGTGTTTCGGGCATGATGGGCTTTTTCCCGGTATGTTGCCATATTTCAAAACCACCACCACCTTCCATATTGATGGCCAGGGCAGCATAGCGTTCCCGTGCTTTTCCTTCAGTGTGGGGCAACATAAGTTCCGCTACGGCTTTTTCTTCAAAAACCCGTATGTTCATGTTGAAATTGTCGATATACCAATTCCAGGCTTCTTTTACGTCGGGCACACCTACGCCAATTTGTTGTATTCCACTGATGTTTTTTGCCATAGTTATCTGGGGTTAATTTTATTTGCAAGGTTATAAAAAAGGAATGGTAAATATTTTCTGAAATGTACCATGAGAATCTCTTTCTTTCCGATCAATACATCTTTCCGGCCTTTCTCAATGGCCTTCCGCATTTTTATTGCACAGGTTTCAGCCGGCATGCCGGTGTTTTGACCCGGGTCCATTTCTCCGTGTTTGTCTCCACTTTCTGTGATGGCAGAAAGGGAAATAGGAGTGTTAATGCGTCCCGGGCAGATGATGCTGACTTTCAGATTATCTTTGTGATGCTCCAGTCGCAGGGATTCAAAGAACCCATGAAGGGCAAATTTTGATGCCGCATAAGCGGATCGCTGGTGAAAGCCAAAACGTCCGGAAATGCTGGAGGTAACGCCCATGTGTGGATCGTCTGATGCCAGCAAAACAGGTAACAGTTTCTTTGTAAAGTTAATGTGTCCGAAATAATTGATTTCCATAATTTTTCTGTCAACCTCCAGCGGGGTTTTAATGGCGCTGCCACGTTGAGACACCCCACCGACAAGGATGAGTCTGTCAATCTGTTTTGCGTGTCCACGTATTGTTTCTGCAGCGGTATTTACTTCTGTTTCCTTGCTGAGGTCAAAAGCAATACTGGTGACATTGTCAGCATATGCTTTGCACATATTGCTTGTGCGATCCAGTTGTTTTTGATTAAGATCGCAGAGGATAAGGTGGTTTCCCGGACGTGCATATTCCAGTGAGAGGGCATGTCCAATGCCCCCGGCGGCACCTGTTATGACAATGGTTTTCGACATGTTAAAATCTAAAAAGCTTCAAATCTAATAATTTTGTCGATCACAACCATAATCAGCACTCAAACAGTGGTATAAAAAAACCTTTCCGGTGGGGAAAGGTTTGTATCACCAGTGTGAAAATGTATTATCAGTTGTTTTCCGGCCGGGGCGTATTGCCACCCTCTGGCATCTGTTCTGCCGGTTGCTGCTGAGCTGGTTGTTGTGTTTGCTCAGTTTGTTCAGTTTGTTGATTTTCATCTTCGGCGCGTCTGTCCGGAATGGAAAAACTTGCAAAAAGGCTCAAAACCATCAATGCAATGGCAAGACCCCAGGTTGCTTTTTCCAGAAAATCGGTTGTTTTTCTTACGCCCATCACTTGATTTCCTTGTCCAAACGTAGAAGAGAGACCACCACCTTTGGGATTCTGAACCAACACGATCAGAATAAGCAGGAAACAGACGATCATCAATAAAATAGTTAAGAATACGTACATCGTTATTCGTCTTTAGATTGTATTAATTGTTTAATCTTTTCAATTTGAGATGCAAAGTAAATATTTTTTTGCGGATATTTCAAACTTAATTTTTTATAAGCAGAAAGGGCTTTCTCATAATGGCCCTGTTTGATGTAAATTTCAGCAAGGGTTTCGCTTACCAGCTCTTTAGGGGTTTCGAATGCCTGTTCTACTGTTTTTTGTTTTGCGTGTCCGTCTTTATTAACGCTAACCCGTGGTCCTGAAAGTTCACTTTCCGATTTGATAAACTTATCCAAAAGGGCTTGTTTCTGCGTACGTGGCATTTTTTTGCCTTGTTCTTTTTCTTGAATAGATTCCCGTCTTTGATTGTTATGTTCAAGATTCGTGAGGGAATACCGGGATTTTTGTTCCCTGGATGAAACAGATGGAAGGGCGGAAAAAAAATCTTCAGCTTTGAGCTCTGTGGTTTCTGCCTGTTTAGTTTCCTTTGGTGTTTCCTGAGGCGGACTTATTTTTTTTTTTAATTCATCAAGCCGTTGTTGGAGGACATCATTCAGGTTCTCTTCACTGGGTTTGACAGATGGCTTAGCCTCTGTTGCAGGTTTTGCGGCAGGTGGCGTGTGTTTCTTGTCTTTTGGTTCAGCCTTATTGGTTTGTTCAGGTTCTGATTTGGCTTTTGGGGTTTTTTGTTCAGTATCTGTAGCCGGTGCTTTGCGTTGAGTTTTTTCGGTTTTGATGTTTGCCTTACTCTGTGTAGAACCGGTCCTGTCAGATTCATCCTTTTCAGAAACATCCTTCATGATAATTTGAAAAAGACGCCCTCTGTCAGGTGCATACACGGCTGTTTTTCGAAGGGTATTCTCAAAGCGGTGGTCGTTGAGGTTGTTCAGATTTTTGGCATGCAAAACCCGGGCAGTCTGAAAGTACGGGAACTCCTTAATAAGGTCTTCCAGCTCTTTCAGGCTTGATTTGTCAAGCGATTCAGGCTTTTTTAGATATGTTTTCAGCAATTGCTTGTCCATACTATTTTACCAATTAACGACGGCTTTATTAAAAATATCTTCTGTCAGTTTTTCAACGATTTCATCAATGAGATCCGATTCAACACTTGTCAGGCTTTTGGAGCTTTCATATTCTGAATAAGCAGAAAAACTGGTTTCAAAATTCTGTGATTCATCGGTACGGTTGATGAATTTCACCTTTACCGAAACAGTAAGGCGGTTTACAGCAGCGGTTTGATTTCCCTGTATGGCCTGAGGCGTAATTCGATAGCTTGTGATTTCACCTTCAAATTCCATGTCAGCATTTCCGTTGGTAAGGTTCAGGTCAGTTTGCTGAACAAATTTGTCTTTAAGAGCCTCGGTAAACGTGTTGCTCAGTGTAGGGTTTACCACTGAAGCACGGTTGGGGAAATGATGAACCCTAATGGTTTCGGCTTCGCCTATGCTTGCACCCGTGAAGGAATATCCACCGGAAACACAGGCGTTGAGCATGATGCTGAACACAAAAATTAATGGAACGATATGGCGTTTGCTTCTGTTCATCAGGCCTCAATATTGTATTCCTTGATTTTTCTGTAAAGAGTCCTTTCGCTGATGCCCAGTTCATCGGCTGCATGCTTCCGCTTGCCTCTGTGTTTGTCCAACGCTTTCTCGATCAGCTGTTTTTCCATTTCAGCAAGGCTGAGGTTTTCTTCAACATATTCCTCAGTGTCTTCAATGTCTTCTCCTTCGTTTGAAAAGCTTTTTTCTTTTTTAAACTCGGGGTCTTTCTCTTTTGGTGGTTGAGGCTTGTTGATATGATAGACCTCATCCTCGTCGTAGAGCTTTTTCAGGATGCCATTGTTTTCTTCTTCGGTGCGCCTTATAGTATCGGGGTTATCGCGCATGAGTTCATGAACGATTTTTTTCAAATCATTCATATCACTTTTCATGTCAAACAGAATCTGATATAGAATTTCCCGTTCTGAATTGAAATCCTTTTGGGCTCCTTTACCCACCACTGCCGGCAGACTGGATTTATCCACTTCGGGAATGTACTGCCA
>CAYQMB010000047.1:0-20636 GCA_964418565.1 uncultured Bacteroidales bacterium
AAGGTAAGCTTGAAAACAAGCAGTGGGAAACCGACAAAGGCGAAAAGCGCTATTCAACCGAAATCCGCATGAAAGAATTCATGTTGCTTGATGATAAAAAGTAATCCTCACCCTCTAACCTAAAAAACGGGGCTGGTCCGATGCGGATCAGCCCTTTTTTTATTCAGCAGATTCCGGATGCATGGTATAAATCAACCGCATACTCAGGCTTAACTGAACCACAGGTCCGGTTAATTCAGGATGTATAACTTTATCAAAAGACACATCGCTTTTGCCTTTGTAATACAGGTTGATATTTCCGCTGGCCGATACCATACGATCATCTTTGCGCAGGCGCTGACGGGTATGATCAAGGTAAGATGTGTAACCCACGTAGTGATTAATCGGATAAGAGCAGGCAGATTTTTCATCCAGGGTGCTGAACTCCGGATTAATATCAATGCCAAGGGCTTTGGCCTGATCCCGTTTTGATTTAATAATGGCTGTACATTCATTCCGCAGGCTGTCATATATCACATCACGCTGCAAAACCAGTGGTTTCACAGTGAGGATGTCATATATTTCCTGTTCGGCTGCCAGGGTGATGATTTGCTCCAGGGTTTCAATATCATCAAAGCGGAGGTGAACATTCTTTTTCACTTCAAATCCTGCAGGCACCTGCACATAATTTTTTGAAAAGAGTTTTTTCTCCACTTCCATCCCAAAAATGGGAGCCTGGGAAATAAAATCCACAAATATAGCCTCTTCAGGCAGGTTCATTTCAGCCAAACCTGTCTTCAGGCTGTTGATGCGGGTATTTATTTTATTATGGGCTTCTTCCAGATTTTCACCCACCTGGGTTAAGCCAAGTGCCATGGTATATGCATCCGGTTTGACATTCATCAGCACATCTGCCTGTATGCTCATCACGGAATCGGCATAAACCGTTGTCCATTGATTATATGCGTAGGTTTGCTGATAAGCAGCCTGATTGCTGGCTGTCATGCCGCCGTAATCCATTTCGCCTTCATAAGATACTGAACGTTTCTGGTTGTAAAAATAATTGCCGGCTGCCTGAGAAAAGACCGTTACCGGTAGCAAAATCAGAAATAATGCAATGAGATGTGGTTTGTTCATATTAAATAGGATTTGGTTATCGGGTAAAGGTATAAAATAAACCCAGATCAGCTGTCACATTCAGATGCTCCAGATTATTGTATGCAGCGTATCCGAACATAAGGTTAAATGATAGGTTATCCAGGACACGGAATTCAAAGCCAAGTCCCAGACCTGCATTAACAGATTTTTGATGGTCGCGGGCGTTATAGGGATGCAAAAAATCAAAAAAATCCGTGCGCAAAGGATCAGAGAGGTAGTCAACACCGAAGGCATAATAATACAGGGATGCGTATGAATGCAGGCGGATGGTTTCCGTACCCGCAAGCAAATACAAAGCACCCACAGAAGCATGAATCTGATACTGCTGCCGGCTACGGATGCGGGGCAAAAAGCTGGCCTGACATATCAGGCGGTTGTGCTGGTAACGATAAGCCGGTCCGGTACCAGTTATATACCCGGCAACAATTCCGAATCCATGCTCACTGGTATTACCTGCCTTAACCTTTGCCTGCCCGGTGGAAAAATCCGGGAACACCAGCAGTAAGCCAAACACACACGATATTAACAATCTTATCTTCATATCACGTCCTTTACTTAATTCAACAGGTAAAACAATCCAACTTCCCAGGAGATGGATGTCATTGAAAAATTCTCATAACATCCGTATCCCCACATAAGATTAAGAGAAAAGGCATCAAACACCTCTACCTCAAGGCCAGCGCCCATACTTAGGGCATACCAGGGATATTCATATGTCACAAGCTCCCGGCAATAGTAGCCATTTCTGACATAATATTTGTACATCTGTCCTTTTGTATAGGTAAACTGATGTCCCTGATACAGATACAAATTCATGTATTTATTGCTGTGTAGCTGATACATGAATGCAATGCCCTGATTGAAATTAAATTTATCGGCATTGTTGTACCTGGGCCAGGCTGCAGCCTGCACAGCGAATCGATTGTGTGTATACCGGTATGCCAACCCTTTTCCGGTAGATTTCCCGTAATGCAGACCCACTCCATGCGTTTTGCCATCCTTACCGGAAGGGGTTTCCGGTTGTGAATTCTGAGCTATAGCAGGTAATGCCAGCAAAAGACAGGCAACAAACAACACAATAAAACGGTTTACATATTGCATACTGCAGA
Source organism: uncultured Bacteroidales bacterium (assembly GCA_964418565.1). GTDB lineage: Bacteria > Bacteroidota > Bacteroidia > Bacteroidales > ML635J-15 > JAQIBY01. Next base: position 2,247 of record CAYQMB010000047.1, read on the forward strand.
TGTTAAAACATATAATACATACCGGCTTCAAGGCTCAGATGCAACGTCTTGTTTTTTCCAAACGCATAAAACCCATAGCCGGCAGCTAAATTCAATGATAAATGTTGTTTATACAAATATTCATAAGCTGCTCCAAGGCTTAAAACCACACCTTCATTCAGGTATATATCAATCAGCGAATGATAAGACGCTTCACGAAATAAGGGACTTCTTTCGTTGACCAGAAGCACACCGAGTTTTGGTCCGAAAACACTATTACCGGTTTCCATGGATTTATGCCTGAAGGCAAATCCAAACAGATTAAAACGGTCCTTTGCATTATCATCATAGCAGGAATAGGTAAATTGCAGGCTCAGTTTATCATAATCGTATCTTACTGAAGGCCCCCAGCCGGTAAAACTGCCCACCGCACCACCGAGGCCATACCTTTCGTTGTGATGAACAGTATCATCTGAAGCCCGTGTGATATCCTGTGCCGATACAGAAAAAACAAGCAACACCTGCAAAGGCAGAAAAAGCAACAGTTTTTGCATTATACTCATGTGGTTATACATTCATAACAGGTTGAGCTATAATTTATTGCCTGCAAGTTGATTTAGCTGGTGATTTTATTCTCAAAAGTGAAAAAACAAACCGCTTTCCCCTTTCACCTTCAGGCTCGTGAAATTATCCATGGCAGCATAACCAAGCATAAGATTCAGGCTAAGATGTTTGCCCATTAAAAATTCGACGCCAAAACCAAGGCTTGTGCTGTAAAGATGATTTTCTTCAAATGAATGAATGCAATTATATGGGTACGGGAAATATGGATATCGCTTCCTGTACTGATACGCATTCCCCTGATAGAGCAGCAGATTAACGTGTTCGTATTCCCGAAGTCTGTAATAAAAGCTCAGACTGGCCTGCAGGTTTACATTGCTTTCAAAATCCTCAACAACAGGCCAGAAGGCAATCTGAGCCGAAAACCTATCAAAGGAATGCCGGTATGCCAGTCCGAGGCCTGTGGTTTCACCAAGGTTTCCACCAACAGCGTGTTTATGATCGTATGGGTTAATATCTTCCTCTTTTTCTTCCTGAGCCAGGGCATTCATATTGAAAACCAGGAGGCAAGCCAATAGTGTGTAACTGATTTTTTGTATCATAGTAAAAATGGTTTAGAAACAATAATATAGCCCGCCTTCGATGGTAGGGTGAATTTTAAATCTGTAATCAACAGTAGAACCATCATTGGAAAGCTCACCATTGAGAAATTCATGGTATAAGTGGTGAAAACGGCCATATTTAACAGAATAGCCTGTCATCAGATTCACAGAAACCCGATCCCAGAGGACAAATTCAAATGCCACACCCACACCGGAGTGAATGTAACTTTCCGTATCCCGTGTAAGGCTGCTGTAATAATTACTACTGCCATAGGAATACCAGCCGCCGCTCTCATATTCATAAACGGAATAATTCCAATGGTTGGATTCATACAGGTAAAAATTGATGTAATCGGTTTGCGTTAAGCGGTACATAAATGTCAGACCGGAGCTAAATGTCATATTATCCGGGTTTTCCACAACGGGAGAAAAAGTTGCCTGAAACACCATTCGGTTATAATAGTACCGGTAAGACAATCCGTAGCCGGTGGTAAATCCGGCAGCAGCACCAATACCATGGGTTAAATCCTCAAATTTGGTATCAGTTGAATTTTCATCCGGGGCTTCCGTATTTTCCTGAGCGTAAACACTTGTAGCACAAAACAAGAGGCTCAGCACAAACATAAGTACAGGGTTTTTCATAGCATGCAAAATTTTAGTTCGCTTAAAGGTACAAAACATTATTGTAACGATAAAACGAATCTATTATTTCCACGTGATGCAGAAAAAACCCACTTTTTTCTATAGTCAGTTATTCTGCTTAACCGGGCAGGGTATAATGCAGTTCTGCTCCGGGGCCTAAAGGCAGACCAATCAATACCCACGCGACCATCAGCAGTGCCCAGCCAATAAAAAAGACAATTGAATAAGGTATCATGGTTGACGTAAGGGTACCAATACCCGCTTTGGGATCGTATTTCTGAAAATAGGCTATAATCAGAGCAAAAAAGCTCATCATGGGCGATATCACATTGGTCACAGAATCACCGATGCGGTAGACAGCCTGTGATAACTCGGGTGAATACCCAAGCATCATGAAAATCGGGATAAAAATGGGAGCCATAAGTGCCCATTTGGCGGATGCACTTCCCATCACCATATTAATTGCTCCGGCAAGAACGATAAACATGAGCATGGTGGGAATAAGTCCGAGGTTTGCTTTTACCAGCAGCTCAGCGCCTTCGATGGCGAAAATTATGCCGATGTTGCTCCACTTAAAATAGGCTACAAACTGAGCGGCGAAAAATACCAGCACAATGTAATATGAAAGGGTTTTGATGCTATCGGACATACCGGCGATCACATCCTTTTGTTTTTTAAACTTACCGGTAGCAAAGCCATAAGCGATACCCATTGTACCGGCAATAAGGAACAGGAATGCCACCACACCATCAATAACGGGTGAGCTTAAGAGGCCTCCTTCGGGTCCACGCAACACACCGTTTTCCGGTATCACCCCAACCAGTATCACTGCCAGCCACAGCAACAGCACATAGAGGCTCCACCTCAGGCCTTTGCGTTCCTCCGGCTTAAGCTGATCCATGGTTTCGGCTTTTGCGTCACCGGTATAATCACCAAATCGCGGAGCCACAATTTTTTCTGTCACCCATGTACCGAGGGTTGCAATCAGAAATACTGATACCACCATCAGGTAATAGTTGGCAGTAGGATTGACATTGTATGAAGGATCAAGGATGCGGGCCGCCTCCGTACTCAATCCAGCCAGCAAGGGGTCAATTGTTCCCAGAATCAGGTTGGCAGAGTAGCCACCGGACACCCCGGCAAAAGCGGCCGCCATTCCGACAATGGGATGCCGTTTCATGGCCATAAAAATGCTTCCTGCAAGCGGTATAACCAGAACATACCCAACCGAACTTGCCAGGTTTGACAAAATACCCGCTAACACGATAACAAAAGTAATGATGCGGCGTGGTGAGGAAAGCACCAGCTTACGTATAGCTGCAGATATCAAACCTGAGGTATCCGCAATTCCAATACCCAGCATAGCGACAAGGACAATGCCCAGGGGCGCAAAATCTGTAAAGTTGGTTACCATTTCTGTCAGCACACGGTTGAGACCGGATTTTGACAAGAGATTAACAACTTCAATGGTTTCACCCGTTGCCGGATGCTCAGCATGCCATCCGAGCAGTCCGCCAATCAGCGATAAAACAAGTGCTGTAAGCGCAAAAAGGGCAAATAAAATAGCCGGATGAGGTAAGGCATTTCCAAAACGCTCTACGCCGTTCAGCATGATGCTAACCAGGCCCCGGCGTTGCTTTTTCTTCTTCATAATCAGTGGTTTGTCATTCTACAAAAATGGCATAATCACTGAAATCTGCCCGTTGTCGGGGTCATCTTTCGGATGTATGCATAAAAATTTGAACAGCAAAGATATAAACTTGTTCATTCTGACAAAATCTATATGCCTTCCTGATGTACAAGAGTTGATATATTGGTTAACAGTCATTTCACCACTTTTGCCAAAGTTTTCTCATAATTGGTTAACATTTCTTTAAACATTCATTGGAAATGCAAAATAAAGTCTATATGTTTATACTCTCATTATAAACCAAAAAATTTAATCTATGAAACATTTAGTTAGTTTATTTTTAATTGCAATTATTGCTCTTGGCTCAGTAACAATGAGCTTTGCCCAGGAAAACCAGGATGACAAAATGCCTGAACTTGAAATGTCATACAATAGCACTGTATGCGCAAATGCTGGTTTTAGCCTTGTTGGCGCATTATTTAATGCCGTTGCCAACTCATCTACAACCGAAGATTTTTCCTCAACAGGTCTACCGGCTTTTCAGGTTACATACGATTATCAAGTGGCCGGATTCCTTTCAATAGGTGTTGCCGGTTCTGTTCAGTTTATGGGATATGAATATTACGAGACATACGCCAACTCCCAGGACGATTTTGTAAAGGTGGATGTAACCCGGACAAATATTGCGTTTCGTCCTCTGTTTCACTATGGCAACCTAGATGATTTCGACCTTTATTCCGGTCTCAGAATAGGGTATACCATGTGGGACGTTTCTGCTAACACTGAAGATGCTTCAACTGAAGGTTTTGGCAGCGGATTTGCACTGCAGGCTGTTGCCTTTGGTATGCGCGGGTATTTTACTGACAATTTGGGTGCCAATATTGAACTGGCCATTGGCGCACCCCATTACCTTTCTTTGGGGGTTTCATACAGGTTCTAAACAAACGGATTTCAATATAAATTAAAGCATGCCGGTTGAAAAAGCCGGCATCTTTTTTTTTACTATTTTTACCATTATGGAAGAACGCAATACCAACGAAATCAAAGCACGGATTGAGCAGGAAATTGAAAAAACCGAAAAGCTCATTACCGAATACAGGGAACTAACGAAGCCCATTTCTCCGGACAATGCCATTGGCCGTGTTTCACGCATGGATGCCATCAACAACCGCAGCGTTAATGAAGCATCGCTGAGGCAGGCAGAAAAAAAACTTGAAGATCTGAAACGTGTACTAAAGCAGGCGGGTAGTGATGATTTCGGTCGTTGTCTGAAATGCCGTAAGCCAATTCCGCTGGGCAGAATTCTTTTCCGTCCGGAAAGCCTGTATTGCGTCAACTGTGCCAGATAATCGAATACAACTGTTTAACAACCGAATTGCAAATCATCAGAAAAAAAAGAGGTAAGCCAGGAATATGGCAGCAATGATACCTGCCAGGTCTGCAATAAGACCTGCAGTAACAGCGTGTCGTGTATAGCGCACGCCTACGGAACCAAAGTATACAGCAATGATGTAAAAGGTTGTATCCGTTGCTCCCTGAAACATGCAGGAAAGCCGCCCGACAAAACTATCAACACCATGCACATCCATGGCCTCAACCATCAAACCTCTCGCACCGCTACCGCTGAGTGGTTTCATAAATGCGGTTGGCAGGGAAGGCACAAAATCGGTATTAACGCCCAAAGCGGCAAAGCCATACTCCAGCCCTGAAATGATAAACTCCATGGCACCGGAAGCCCTGAATACGCCAATGGCTACAAGAATTGCCACCAGGTAGGGAATAATTTTCACCGCCACCTTAAAACCTTCTTTGGCACCTTCAATAAACGCATCATACACGTTTACCCGTTTTCGTACCGCCAGTGTAATAAACAAAATGATGATGGTAAATAAAATCAGGTTTCCGGCCACCATACTTACCACGCTACCGGTATCAGGGCTCATCTGTGAGAACCCGTATATTATTCCGGCAACAATAAGTGACATCCCGCCAAGGAACAAAAGCACCACACGATTCAATAAATTGATGCGTTGAAATAATGAAACAGCAACAATGCCTGCAAGGGTTGAGAAAAAGGTTACGATAAGGATGGGAAGGAAAATATCGGTGGGATTGGCAGCTCCCATTTGCGCACGGTAGACCATAACAGAAACGGGAATAATGGTTAACCCGCTGGTATTGAGCACCAGGAACATTATCATGGCATTGGATGCCCGCTTTTTATTGTGATTGAGCTCCTGAAGCTGAGTCATGGCTTTCAAACCCAGTGGGGTAGCGGCGTTGTCGAGCCCGAGCATATTTGCGGCAAGGTTCATAACAATGCTGCCGTTAACCGGATGGTTGCGCGGTATCTCAGGAAACAATTTTCCAAACAAAGGCGAAATACCACGGGACAAGAGGTTTATCACGCCCCCCTTCTCTCCCACTTTCATCAGGCCCAGCCAGAGAGTCATCACACCGGTAAGCCCCAGCGACAAAGTAAACCCCAGCTCTGCATTGTCGAAAGTGGAATTCACCATATCGGTAAACACGGCTGTGTCACCGAGGAAAATCAGTTTTGCCAGTGCGACTACAAAAGCAATCAGGAAAAATGCCACCCATATGTAATTCAGTACCATGGTGTGAAAAATAGGTAATTTCAGTTCAGGAAACACGCATCCCGGGGAGAATTTGTCCACAAAGCGGGGTTAATAGTTTTGCATTTCGGTCTGATCAGCCTGTGAACCGGTTTTAGTGGTTGTACATTGCGGCCGTTGGGAGCTGAATATCCTGCGTGCTGCGACGGGTTGGTGCTGCCAGCAGGAAAGAGTGGAGCGATGAGTGAACTCCTTTGCTGCATGTGCAGCACCCCCCAGCCTGCCTTCCCTTAAAACTGTATACGGCTGGCAGGCGGAGCAGCACGGAGATAGCAAGCGTACAACGAAAAGCCGCCCAAATCACAATAAAATTGATTAAGACGAATATTTTTTGCAATTTCGCATGCATGGATTGGTTTTATCACACAACGGGTGGGGAAATCTCACCGGAGGATATAATCCGGCTGGTTGAAAACCGGATTCCGGCTCACCAGCATCTGCATTACCTTGATGGAGCAAAATTTGCGCCTTCAGATGCATACATCGGCCGTCTGGCTAAGCTGACATCAGGCATGGCAAACAGTGGCGGAGGTATTATCATTGTGGGAATCAAGCCATCACGGCATAAAGCAAAAGCCTTTTCCCTCCTTCCAGAGCCTGCAGATACCGGTCTTATTCATCACCACCTGATTGCCAACCTTTCACCATTTCCTGATGGGATGCTGGTAGAAAATGTCATGATTGAGAACCAGGGCTACTGCCTTGTGATCAGGATTCCGTCGGGAAAAGGTCCGTTTATGTTTTCAGACTACAGGTATTATGCTTTCCGGAATCATAAAGCTGTTAAACTCGAAGCTGAGGATGTAAGTGCGCTTTACAACAAGCCGGCACAGAAGCATCTGGAAATTTACAGCATATACAACACGCAGGGAGTGCCCGAACTGAAGGATGGTAAATTCACGATTGTCCGTTTTTACCCGAAAGTTTTGATCCGCAATACGGGTGAAGCCATGGAAAAGGATTATAAGATGGAAATTTCCCTGCCGGCTGGTCTGTACGAAGAAAACACCATGCTGCGGAACCATTTTTCGCATCACGAAGGCAAATACGTTGTCTTTTCGTTTGCAGGAAAGTCACCGGTATTCAGCACCGAGATTCATAAAATGCTGGATTTCAGCATCCGGGTAAGCTCTGACAGCATTGAGAGCTTTGAAAATGAGGAGCTTCATTTCAGGTTGTATTACTCTGCTGGCGTACACCGGCAAAGCTATCCACTGAAAGAATTGTTCACTTACCAGGGAAAAATGCTTTCACAGGGTGATTTTAGCCGTCAGATATCCGGATAATCATCATGCGCTGATTTACCGCTTTACTAATGTCATACTTTCCACCCCGTCCGCTGAATAAACATTCAGGCTATACAGACCTGGTGCCAGTGCTGGAACATCAATGCTTACCGGCACACCTTCTGTGGTGTTGTCGATTGGTATTATCCGAACAGTTTTCCCGGTTGCATCCACTAACTCCAGGCGATCAGCATTGCATTCCCGGCTTACTTCACAGAGGATGACATCGGAAAACGGATTTGGGTATACAACCAATCCTGAAACCGAGCCGGTTTCAATGCCAGAAGGCTCGAAATAGGCTCTGTTGGAATACAATTCTGTGATGGTATCGCTTCCCATGATGAGGGGTTGGTTCAAATATGCCTTCAGCTTAAAACGCGTTTGCACATCCGGAGCTGGCATTGCCCATTCCTGTGATGCTACAGAATGGCTATCGAGATAAACAAAATCAGAATAGGGATAATCATCGCTTAGCACATCAAGGGATTCATTGTACAGTTGCATATTGTCAAGCTCCCAATTCAGGAACAGATCATTGTTGATATCCATTTCTGTTTGCAGATGAAAAACCTCAAGGATATCAGACTGAAGGGTATCCCCGCAAATGGAGTTGTATTCGAGGTAAACGTATTGAGGCGGATTACCATTGACGCTTCCTGTCCATATGCCATTTTCTGTAATCTGACCATCACCCATAACAGGCGGAACATTCTCATGCCACAGGAGTACGCTTAAAGAATCAGCCATTAGGTTACTAACTGAACTCCAGTGTATCAGCAGGTTATTATTTTCGATATATCCGGCGAGCAATGGTTCAATCTGAGTGACTACCTGAACGTATTCCACAGTATCCCTGCTATAACAACCGGCAGAGTCAACAACAGTAACCCACACCTGTTGGGGTTCTGTTACAAGGTATGTACTATCATGGCTTCCGTCTGGCCAGGTAATGAATGGATATGTAGCCGGCACATCAATCTCGATTGAATCACTGCAAAAAGGTACAAGCTCCTGTTCAAAAAGATTCACGTTGTCCATGACAGGATTTAACAACTCCACGGTATAATAACGAACCTGAAGGTCTTCAAACCTGACTATAAAGGTATATTCACCCGCTTCCAGGCCGGTCATCACGGAGTCGACTGTAGTGCCATCAAGGCTTACGGAATAAATTCCCAGGCTGTCGTCCTGAAACATCACGCTTCCATCGGCAGCACCATAACATGAGGGGGGAGTTATGGTGATAACGGGCTCCGGTAAACTCATTTCAAAATTTTTGTAAAGGGTATCAGAGACGCAACCATATACGACACTTAGCCCGGCCGTGTATGTACCAGATTCAGAAAAATATGCGTTTAGTGGCCCGGACCCGTATCCTTCGATACTGTCAGCCTCAGGTACAATCCAGTTATATTCTGCATCGGGCGGAGCATTTCCGGTATAGTGCAAAGAAGCATACATTTGTGAGGGTACTTCAGTAATCTGAAAATTATTGCTGTGTGGTGCAGTAACGAGTTCTATGGTAACAGTATCGCTGGCCTGACAATGCTCTGTAGTATTGATTCCCTGACAAGCAAAGCGATACACACCTAAAGAACCCGCGGTAACAGAAACGCCGGCATTTGAGCTATCACTCATAATTACAGTATCAGGGCCGGAAACAAGCGACCACCGAATGCTGTCTGCATTGGTTTGTGCATGTAACTCAAAAGGGCTACCGCAGACAGCCCGGTCTTCACCCGCATACATATTCACACAACATGTGGGATCAGATTCCGGCAAAACAAACACAGGATAATCATGGCTGTATGTGCAGCCCTGAGCATTTTCCACCGTTAAGCTATACATCTGCAAACCACTTTCGGCTGGCTGTGCAGTGGCATTACCACCAGCCTGGAAAAGGATTTCATCGCCCTCCCACTGGAAGGTAGGGTTATCAGGAGATGAAGAATAATCCAGGATCTGATAATCCGCCTCACCAGGTAATACCGGTACGCCAGAACTAAACATCACATCAACGGAAAACACGTAACCATTATCAATACTAAGGTTATCAAGAATATGCAGCGTCCAGTTTCCATCCACAGGACATCCGATAAACATGCTGAAAGGATCAACCGGCTGGTAATCACCGGCCGGCAAACTATTTGAACCACCAGGGCAGTTATCTTCCATTGTACCATTAGAACTTGAAGCTGTCCAGCAATAATCGTAACCTGTGCCGGGATTAGGAGAGCTATCCCCGTCTGTTGCCTCGCCAAACCAACCGGAAGCACAAGCCTGGTCGAACAGTGTGGCTGTCTGTCCGTTGGGGCATTCAAGCCAGATGTCAAGGTCGCCCATGTATGAATGTTCCATATTGACACATAAGGATTCAAGCCCCTGCTCGGCCGTAATCTCCACTCCATCAGGAGCATGAACCGGAATATCCAGGGTATATTCGGCGCCACTGCCGTCAGGAATATAGGTTGTATCATGATTTGATGAAATTACGTCATCCAGGTATCCGGGGGCAAAGTTCACAGCGTCTATCTCAAAGTCAAACACTTCACCGTAACACACGGTATCCGGATAATTCATATACTCAAACTCCGGAATCGGCCCGAGGGTTACTGTGTACTGCAACTGCTCCGAAGCTGCTAAGCCCATTTGATCTTCAGCCGCAAGAGAAACCGTATAAATCCCCTGCTCTGAAAATGGATACACCATATGATCAAAACCCCAGCCTTCCTGTGCCAAAATGGTCTCGCCATTATGTTCTATCTCCCACCTGTATTTCACAGAATCCGGCGATTGGTGATAATTCAAATTGTTTTGGTAAAAGGTGGGTTCTGCAAAGAGCTCCAGTGTCTCCGGCTCACAAAGGTTTACAATATTCTCTTCATCACTCATGGAAGTTTCCCAGTTAATGGAAAATTCCTGAGAAAAAGACTCGCTGGTAATGTGTAATTCAAAACCAGACATAGTAACAGAACCATCCGATTGAAACACCAAATATGCTTTACCACTTTCAGGAACAAACCCATATCCTTCAAGTTCATTTCCGGTACCATCGAAAACCAAAGGAGCACTTTCATCCTCCCCGTCATAAACCTGCAAATCGTCATAGCCGCTTTCCAGGTCAAACTCTGTAAATGTCAGGCTAATGTCACCCCCTGCAACACCCTGAATAACACAGGTATAATATTCCGACACTCCATAGTCGCCGTCCGGTCCGCCCGAATCGTAAAGAATTCCATTCCCGGTAACTATACTGGTATCCTCTCCCATGATAAAAACCTCCTGCGCTGATATTAGCTGTAAGGCAGACAGCAGAAGGGCAATAATACTTGTACTAACTATTTTCATTATGGCAAATTTTTATCCCCTGAAACAAACAGGTAAAATATAATTATAGGTTCATATATGCATGACAACCTTTCACATCATATCGTTGCCTGAGCATACTATTTACTTCCATTTTTATTGTTTTACAATCTGCTGCTGGTAAATATCATCACCAAAATGTACCTGCAGATGATAAAGGCCTGGTATCAGTGCACTGTCATTTATTTCCAGGTGATGCTCACCGGCCGGGTACGAACCGAAATCCTTTTCATACACTTTTTGTCCCAGGCTATTATAGAGCCTTAGGGTAATATCGGATTCGATTTTCAGGTAAGCATCCAGACTGAAGCTATCTCTAAACGGATTGGGATAAACATTGAGGTTACCATAGGCCATAGCGGGGATACCTACCAGGTTATCGCAGTACATGATATTGGAATACGCCCGGTTGTAAGTTTCTCCGTCTCCGGGATTGCATGGATCAGGCTGTTTTACCATGATCTGATAATAGACGCCATCACCATCGGGGTTCATTTCCGTATAATCAAAATCGCTGTACAAAACTGAATCCACGACCTGCATATTATCCTGTGTGGTACCACGCATGATGAAATAATACACGACAAAATAGCCTTCATAAGAATCCCAGTTCAGGTGGCATGCACCATTGACATCGGCATCAACATCCAGGCGAATGCTGGAGTGCATTTCGCTAAGGCCGGATTCGTTTCCGCAGGTATCCACCACTGATAGTTTATAGTTTTCATCATCGGCTTCTGCATCCGTATCAGTATCCACGTACACTCCGGGCTGACTGAACGGTACGCTTGTCAGAAACTCAAAATCAGAGGAGGCAGGATTTTCACGGTAGATGTTGTATTCTGAGGTACCCATACCAGGTGTTTTGTTCCAGATAAGTTTCATGTTGTTGTTCTCGTCTACTGTTACGAGGCAGAGGCTTTCATCCTGATACGGATAGGACAATTCAACAGCCACGGTATCGCCATATTCACAATCATCAGTATCCGTTACGAAAACAGAATAGGTTCCTTCGGTAAGCACATCAATACTGGCAGTAGTTTGTCCTGTATTCCAGAGGTATTCGGCATATCCGCTACCGGCATCCAGCGTAAGGCTTTCACCGGAACACAGCCATGCCACCTCATCAAAGGCGCCAAGATCGGCCAGGGATGGTTCTTCCACTACGCCGGTGTCAAGCAACTCACATCCATACTGATCGGTGATGGTAAGGTAGTATTCACCAGCACCAAGGCTGTCATTCACGGGCTCATTTTCAGCGCCGTTTGACCATTGGTAGGAAAGCCCTGTAGCGCTTCCGCCATCCACTACAACTTCGATTTCGCCTTCTTCAGAACCATGGCAGGGCATATCGGTTTCAAACACTTCAACGGTATGTGCATCGGGATCGGTAATCAGAACTGAATCTTCAATTTCACAATAATGTGCATCAGATACCACGACATGATACCAGCCGGGCTGACATCCGGTAAGCACAGAATCCACACCAATAATCGTCGGGTCATCTGCGTATGTCCAGTGGAAAGAAATGTATGGTTCTGTACCACCGGATGGCTGAGCTGCAATTTCACCGTCGTTGTAACCCTGACAGGTTATGGGTGTAACATCCAGATTCATGCTGAGTGGATCAGGTTCGGAAATGGTAATGACGGAATCCACAGAGCAACTGTTTTCATCATATACAGTAAGGGTATAATCGCCTGTGCCTAAGCCGGTAATATCTTCGTCTGTACTGTAAACGCCTGCTTCACCGGCAAGCACCCACTCGTAGGAAAGAGTGCCCGTGCCACCACTCACATTTACGCTAATGCTACCGGTGGTATCGCCATGGCACAGCACATTATCGTAATCGACGGAATTAAATACGATGGCATCAGGCTGTGTTACAGTATAAGAATCTGTGATGCTACATCCATTATCATCCGTAATACTCACAGTATAATCGCCGGCAGGAATGTTGATCAGGTCTTCAACAAGCGAACCGTTATCCCAGGAAACATTGTAAGTTGGTGTTCCACCGGTTCTATCAATTTGAATGGAGCCATCTGACAAGCCATGACAGGAAACATTTTCCACTGTTCCACTCACTGCCAGTGGCGCTGCTGGTTCGGAGACCGTTTCGGTATGGCTTGCAGTACAACCATTGGCATCGGTAATGGTGATGGTATAATCGTCTGCAGGCAGATCAATAAGGTCCTCCGTGGTTTCACCATTGCTCCAGTTAAAAACATATGGCTGGGTACCACCGGAAACTGTAATGTCAATTTCCCCGGTAGTATCACCAAAACAGGCAACATTGACAGAAGTAGCAGAAACGACCAATGCATCGGGCTCAACAATTTGATTTTGTCTGCTGACAGCGCAAACACCATCATCAACGGTTACCGCATATGCAGCCGGGCTGAGGTTTTCGCGCAAAAGGCCGGAACCAGCATCACTCCAGGTGTATGTGTATGCCGGATCATCCATAAACAACTCAAGCACACCATTGGCATCGCCATTGCAGTTGATCTGATCGAGCCCAATAACCGCCCTGATTTCATTTTGCGGATTCAGAAAAACAGTAGAATCCAGCGTTATCTGACTCATGCTGTTTTTTACTTTAAGATGATACTGGCCATAGCTGAGAGCTGAAAATGCATTTGTAATCATCCAGGTATCCCCACCATCAATTGAGTACTCATATGGTGGGTTAAGGGCATTATCGCCAATTGTGATGGAACCATCTTCGGTATTCTGGCAGAGGGGATTATTCAAAGTAAAGCTATTAACGGGCTCTCCTGCCAAACGCATTCCTGCCAGGCCAGAGTTGTCTCCAAACCACATATATGAACCATTCTGGTTATTAATAGCCGTTTGGTGTGTCCATGATGTGGCTGTAAAAATGTTTGTGGATTTTGAAAAACTATCTACATTACCGGATTCATTATACAGAACCATCAACATAGCGCCCTGATTCATGTCATCCAAATCTGAGATAATATGCCCGGGTTCAGAATGTGACACAGGAATAAATGTTCCATCATAGCGAACAAGGCTTGAGTCAGTACCGATCCACAAATCATTAGCATCATCCTGAAAAAGTGCATGCGCAGCCGTTCCGCCAAGCTCTGCCGATCCTGCATTGGTAAATATGGTTCCGTCGTACATGGATATACCATGTTGGGTAGAAATCCAGAGCATCCCGGTATTATCTTCAAGGAGTTCATTAACCGAGTCGTTTACCAGTCCATCGGTTGTGGTGATGGTATCCATACTTCCATCGGGATGAATTCGCATCAATCCGCTGTAGGTACCAGCATAAAGCGTCCCGTCAGTGAGCATTTCCACGCTGGTAATAGTATCGCTGACAAGGCCACCGGCAGCCGTATAATTCTCAAAAGTTTCATCAAAATATACGGACAGTCCCTGCCTGGTAGCAAAACAGAGTGTATCGCCTTCTTTTGTGATATCATTTACGGTATCGCCAGCCAGCCCATCAGCGGTTTTGTATGTCCGCCAGTATTCTTTGGTGTATTCATTTACTCCGGACTGGGTGCCGATCCACAGCACATCATCAAAATCATGCAGGCTTGTAATCTCATCGTTCACAAGGTGATGATTTGTCCTGACGTTGTAAAATGCATTTTCACCATCACACACACTTACACCGCGGTATGGTGTAACCAACCAGATGCGGTTTTGGGAATCTACGGTAGCGGACTTGATAATATCCTGACTGAGACCATCCTGAAAATCCACCGTTGTGAAGTTGCTTCCATCGTAGCGGATGAGGCCCTGATCGGTAGAAATGAGGAAATCACCATTGAGTGCCTGGGTAACATCCAGAACATTATTTGTCGGCATTCCGTCGGATTCGGTAAGGTACGTCCATTCAGTTTTGTTGTAGAATCCGATTCCGCTGCTTGTGCCCACAACGATGTTTCCATCAAAATCCTGGTAAAGAGAGCGAATAAGATTGGAAGGCAAGCCCTCCTGGGTAGTAAGGTTGGTAAATTCTGTACCGTCCCAGATGCTTACGCCATTTGCGGTACCGATCCATACATCCCCGCGGTAAGTTGTAAGAATTTCGACAACGGCATCACCGGCAAGTCCGTCTGCGGTGGTGTAGGTTGTCCAGTTTGTTCCATCAAAAAAAGACACACCTGCATCGGTGGAACCTACCCAGATATTTCCGCTGGAATCTTCAGCAATGGACCAGTTTGAGTTTGAGGCTACTCCGTCAGCAAGGGTGTAATTTGCCCATAAGCTACCATTATACATTGAGACACCACCTCCTCCGAGAGCGACCCAGACATTTCCGTCTGATGCTTCGAGCATATCGTAAGCGTTGAGTTCGGCAGCACCACCGAGTGTGGTTTCAGAAGTCCACACACTACCATCATATCGTGCAATACCTTCGTAGGTACCTACCCATATTTCAGAGAGGCTTTCTACTTCAATAGCCGACTTTGCATAGTCGGAGGGCAATGCGTTTTGGTAAGAAAAATTGTAATCTGCTTGTGCGTAAAGCAGGCATCCGGCAAGAACCAGAAACAGACTCAGGCTAACTCGTTTCATAATTGATGGTTTGATTTAAGGTTAAAAATACAAAAATTACCGGAATAAATGCACAAAAAAACGGCAGAAAAAATTCTGCCGTTTTACGAATTTATGTATGTTGGTGGATTATTTCAGCAATGTTAAGGCCTTTTTGATACGCCCGATTGCTTTTTCGAGGTTGGCTTCAGAAGTTGCGTAGGATAAACGCAGGCATTCGGGAGATCCGAACGCATCACCACCAACGGTAGCAACATTTGCTTCTTCAAGCAAGAACATGGCCAGGTCAGTTGAATTTTCAATCAGTTTATCCTTGTATTTTTTCCCCAGGTAATATGAAATATCAGGGAAGACATAAAAAGCACCTCCGGGGGTATTGGTTTTCATACCGGGAATGTCCTTAAGTTTGTCCAGCACAAGCTCGCGTCTGGAAAGAAAGGTTTTTGTCATTTCCTTAGAAGCCTCTGTGCCTCCGTTTAGTGCAGCTTCTGCTGCTTTCTGGGCGATGGAACATGCTCCGGACGTGAATTGGCCCTGCAGTTTCTGGCATGCTTTTGCTATCCATTTTGGTCCGGCCATATACCCGATTCGCCAGCCGGTCATGGCATAGCCTTTTGATACACCGTTGACAATAACCGTTCGGTCGTGTACATTGTCAAATTGCGCGATACTTTCGTGTTTTCCCTGAAAATTGATGTGTTCATAAATTTCATCGGAAAGAATAATCACACGCGGGTATTTTTCAAGCACATCAGCAAGGGCTTTCAGCTCCTCTTTTGAATAAAGGCTGCCTGTGGGATTTGAGGGAGATGAGAACATAACAACTCTTGTACGTTTGTTGAGGGCATGTTCAAGCTGCGGTGGTGTCATTTTAAAGTCGGATTCGATACCACACTTCAAAACCACAGGTCTGGCTTCGGCAAGTTTTACCATTTCCACGTAGCTTACCCAGTAAGGAGCGGGTACGATAACTTCATCACCAGGATCCACAACACTAAGCAAAACGTTGATCAGAGAATGTTTGGCACCAGCAGACACCATCACCTGATCGGGAGCATAATCCAGGTCATTTTCGCGTTTAAACTTATCGGCAACAGCCTGTCTCAATTCCGGATAACCCGGTACGGGTGGGTAATGTGTCCAGTTTTCCTCTATGGCTTTTATGGCAGCATCTTTAACGTGCTTGGGGGTGTCAAAATCGGGTTCACCTATGCTAAGGTTGACAATATCCTTGCCTTTTTCCTTTAACTCCCTGCTTTTCTGTGTCATAGCCAGCGTAGCACTGACTGAAAGTTTCTCGAGGCGATTTGAAATTTTTTCAGCATTCATATCGGGTTGTATTTTTTTTGTAAATTTAGCGATTTATCACAGATTTACATAGGATTAAATATATTATACAGCATCTAAAAAAAGGATATATGATTTTAAACATTCTCGAAATTACCATTCCCGCCCTACTGGTCATGATCACAGCTATTTACATGATGAACCGGCAATCAAAAAAGGACCATCAGTTAAAGCTGACAGAACTGGCTGTAAGCAATAACAAAACAATTACACCATTACGGTTACAGGCTTATGAACGCATTGTGATATTTTTGGAAAGGATTACGCCCAACAGCATTATTTTCCGGTTACAAACGCCAAAAATGACATCCCAGCAAATGCAAAAGGAAATGCTGGAACTCATCCGCGCCGAATATGAACACAATTTATCACAGCAGATCTACCTCAGTCCGCAAGCCTGGGAAAGCGTTAAACAGGCAAAGGAACTTACCATTAAAATTATCAATGAAGCTGCAGATAATGTAAAACCTGATGCACCGGCTATGGAACTGAGCCGTGAAATCTTTGATAAACTGGTAGAACATGATAAAGCGCCAACCCATCAGGCAATTGATATACTGAAAGAAGAACTTTCACGCTTCTTTTCATAAGCCTTTAAGAGGCAATAAACCTGTGTCAGTATAAAGCAAAAGCCACCCTTCGCGGTGGCTTTTACTTGTTTTGTCATTTGGTGTTTTATCGTATCAAACTCACACTCCCCTCTTTTTCATGCCATATTCCTGTATTATCCTTGAATTTGCAATACCAATAATACACGCCCGGAGAGAGAAGCTTATCTCCTTTAGATCTGTCCCCCTGACGGGTGCCATCCCATGCATTGTCCGAGGGATTAGAATTATCAAATCTGGTCGTTTCAAAAACCAGCTCACCCCAGCGGTCGTATACGCGCAGGCTAAATTCAACGGGATCAATACCATTTCCATAAACCATAAAAAAGTCGTTATCGCCATCGCCATTGGGTGTGAATGCTGTGGGTGCATAAAAAGTGAACTCATCTTTTACACGTACAGTTTTCACTACGGTATCGCGGCAACCCATGGCAGATTCAGCTATCAGCATAACCTCATATTCACCCAGGCCATTAAAGAAATGGACAGGTTTGCGCATTGAGGATGAATCGCCGTCTCCGAAAAACCAGTATGTATAAAGTGCATTTTCAGAAACACTGACAAAAGTAACTTCCGGATCAAGGATACTCACCGTATTGAAATCCGTGTAAAAATCAGCCACTGCAGCGGGGTATACTTCAATCATATGATCAATGGTTCGCGTATTTTCACAACCAAATGGTGAGGTAACTGTGAGGCTGACGGAATAATTGCCTTCATTCTGATAGATGTGGGTAGGATTTTTCGTGTAGGCAAAGCCATTGTCTCCGAAGCTCCATTCGTAGCTGTTTCCCTGATCTTCGTTCAGCTCATTAAATGATACTGATAACGGGGGACAGCCCTCTACCCTGTCGGAAACAAAATTGTTTTCGGGTTCTGGCATCACAATGATTTCTATGCTGTCGGTAACGCCTGGAGAACCGCATTCATCATGCAAGGTAATATGGTACATGGTGGTTTCCTGAGGATACACTGTAAATGGTGACGGGACAATGCGGCCGTCCTGCAGAACAAGACTATACGGTCCTCCGTTACCGCCACTGACATCCACGTCCACAATGGCAGGATCGCCGGGACAAATGCTGTCGTAGCTGGTTGTAACACTTTCAATTACCAGATCGGGATACACTTTTACTGTTACATCTTCGGTACTGCTTATGCAGCCATTGGCATCCTCAGCATACACTTCATAAG
>CAYQMB010000048.1:0-12884 GCA_964418565.1 uncultured Bacteroidales bacterium
TGCCATTGTTCGCGCTGCTGTATCCATTGGTCTGAAGTGCCGCCACAAATTACAGGTTCCAGATCAATGCCCAGGTTGCTCAGGGCAGTCAGAATGTTTTCTTCTTCGGATATTTTAACAGTTCCGTTTTCTACTCTGATGTGCACAGTCTGATACCTGCTGGGTTTCAGGATGATGGGTTCGTAAATCATGCACTTGTTCTTGTCAAGGAAGGTGAAAACCATGTCCAGGTGGATGAAAGATTCCGGTGTATACGGTAACTCCTGAACAATGATGTGCATGTTTTCTTTCCGATCCCTTAAGCGATGCAGGATGTAATCAATCCCCTGGGATGTGGTGCGGGATCCGTTGCCGATCAGCAATACATCTTCTCTGGCAACCAGCACATCCCCGCCTTCAATGGTGATGTCTTCGTTGAAAAACTTGTCTTCTACCGGATTAACAGTTGCAGCCGAAAACAACGGATGAAAATCAAAAATGGATTGCATGATGATTGATTCCCGCTCCCTGACTTTATTTGCCATACGCGATATGAGAACCTTGTCTGTGATCGCAACCGAGGCATCTCTGGTGAAGAAAAAATTGTGCAAAGGTCTTAGCGCATACCGTTGTTTGCTCAGGTATGCTGTCAGGGTGTTCTTCGTCATGACAACACCTTCAATCAACTGCCTTGCAAGCTCCTTATTATCCAACTCCTCAAATGCAGCTCTGTGATGAAACGCTTTCTCGTTTTCACATATCCGGCTTAACAGGTTTTCCCTGAGTCTGCTGTTCTCAAGCAGGTCGGTTAAAAGGTCTTTTACCTGATATGTATTTGTTATTTTACTCAGAAAAGCTGATAATTGCTTGTACTCTTCCTGGGCAACCTTGAGGTTAAGGATGTCGCTGTATAAAGCCCTCTCGGCATTTTCCGGTGTCATATTCTGAACTTCAGCTCCGGGTGTATGGAGAATAACGCCATTGAGTTTTCCGATCTCTGAATTCAGCTTTATTTTAAATGTATTTGATGTCATAAGCCTTCCGTTTAAAATCGCCGCAAAAGTAATGTTTTAAACCATTCAATGTGCCAATTGCGACTGATATTTTTTCCATAGTGAAATCTGAACCCTGATTATAGAATAATTTTGTCAGAGGATAACGGATTATTATACTTAAGAAACAACAAATGATATCAAATTACTAATCACAGTGTTTATTCATGGGAAATCACATATCTGATTATGATGTGCAAAGCCGTTTTTGATTTGCATCCGGGAAAATGCATAACGAAAAACCGCTTGCGTGTTTAAAATGCGTACCTTTGCATCAGGTTTACAATTGATTTAGCACGTCATTTTGTTTTCCTCTTTTGACTTATTAATAATGAATTTTAACGGTGCCGCTTATAGCGGTACATGCGTATGAGAATTAAAGAAATGAAACCATTGTATATTGGTAAATTGTGCATACCTGTTCCCATTATTCAGGGTGGAATGGGTGTTGGCATATCCTTGTCAGGAATGGCATCTGCCGTAGCAAATCAAGGGGGTGTTGGTGTTATTGCCAGTGCCGGCCTTGGACTTCTGCATCGCAGTAAGAATTCCGATTTCATTGAAGATAGCATCCAGGGATTGAAAGATGAAATCCATAAATTCAGAGAAAAATCCAACGGTATTGTTGGCGTTAATATCATGGTAGCCATGTCAAATTTTGCGGATATGGTGCGGACATCTGTAGCCGAAAAAGCGGATATTATTTTTAGTGGAGCAGGCCTCCCTCTTGATTTACCTGCATTTTTGAAGCCTGATAGCCCTACCAAGCTTGTGCCGATTGTATCATCAGGCAGAGCTGCAAAAATCATTTGCAGCAAGTGGAAGCAGAATTACAATTACCTGCCCGACGCCGTGGTGGTAGAAGGGCCTAAAGCCGGCGGGCATCTCGGGTTTAAGAAAAATCAAATTGAGGATGAATCCTATTCTCTTGAACGCCTGGTGCCTGAGGTGGTTTCTGTGGTAAGTGAATTTGAAAAAGATAGCGGTAAGCAGATCCCTGTGATTGCTGCAGGCGGTGTATATTCCGGTAAGGATATTGCTGATATGCAAAAACTTGGTGCTGCAGGTGTTCAGATGGGAACCCGGTTTGTCACCACCACTGAGTGCGATGCTTCTGACGAATTCAAACAAAGCTATATCAACTCTAAAAAAGAAGATATCGAGGTTATCATTAGCCCGGTAGGTATGCCGGGGAGAGCCATACGAAACGGCTTTATCGATAAGCTCAAACTGGGGATGAAACATCCGGTAAAATGCCCGTTTAAATGCATACGTTCATGCGATATAAGCAACACTCCATATTGTATTATCAGTGCATTATACAGCGCATTTAAAGGAAACTTCAAAGGCGGATATGCTTTTGCCGGTACCAACGCTTATCTTGCTAAAAAAATTATTTCAGTTCAGGATACGTTTAAAGAAATCCGAAAGGAATACCTGACAGCAAAATAGGATTTATCACTCTGTGATCAACTGATTATCAGGTGTTATTTACGAATAACCGGCATGCAGGCAACGAAAGCTGGTATTCCATCGTCTGTTAAATAACCTGTGAATGAAAATTGGTGCGATGAATTTTGTTGACGCCATTGAAAAAAGCCTGCCCCGGAAAGGAGCAGGCTTTGTTTTTCCTGTTTCAGCAGTTGATTTTTTACATCATTTCTTTCATTGCTTTATAGGCTTTATCACCGTAAACCACTGAAGGGCCACCGCCCATGACAACGGCAACACCAATGGTCTCAACGATTTCTTCCTGAGAAGCACCAGCTTTGAGGGCATCTTTTACATGACATGCAATGCATCCTTCACAGCGGATGGTGATGGCAATACCAAGTGCAATGAGCTCTTTATGCTTTGCGCTCAGTGCTTTGTCTTCACCAGTAGCTTTGTGCATGGTTGCAAAACCTTCAGCAATGCCGGGGTTTTCTTTTGATAATGTTCCTATAAAGTCAAATACTGCTTTTGCTTGATCTGAATAATTACTCATAATATTCCTCCTGTTTTTATTTTTAATGTTAACTAATTAACATGAAAATCGGCTGAAAGTTTATGACTGTCGTCATTTTACTTTCTGTTTGTCAACATAAAAAAAAGAGCCTTTTCAAAACCCGGAAAAAGCTCTTTGAGAAATATGTAAATATGATTTATACCAGTCCGGAAAATCCCATAAATGCCAGTGCAAGAATGCCTGCCACAACAAGGGCAGCAGGAACACCACGCATGCCTTTAGGAACATTCATCAGATCAAGATGCTCACGCAAGCCTGCAAAGAGAATCAGAGCAAGGGCAAAGCCGCCGGCATTACCGATGGCAAAGAAAACCGCTTCGAGCAAATCAAAGTTGTTCTGTATGGTCAGCAGTGCCACACCAAGAATAGCGCAGTTGGTTGTAATCAATGGAAGGAAAACACCAAGAGCCTGATACAACGAAGGGCTGATCTTTTTAAGTATGATTTCAACCATTTGTACAAGGGATGCAATCACCAGAATAAAGGCAATCGTCTGCATGTATTCGATACCAAATGGTACAAGAATGTAATTTTGAATTAACCAGGTAACAATGGTGGCAATGAACATTACAAAAAGCACAGCACCACTCATACCCGAGGCGGTTTTTACCTTGGAGGAGACACCAACAAACGGGCATATACCCAGAAATTGCGCCAGAACAATGTTGTTAACAAATATTGCGCCTATGATGATAAGAATGTATTCCATGGCTATAATTTTTTAATGATTTAGTTCTTTGTGAATTTACGCATGAGGGCAATCAGATACGCCAGGCCTAAAAAGGCTCCCGGTGCCAGTACAAAAACCAGCATGCCGTCTGCATCTGCAATGGGAATGCCAAAAATAGAAAGGCTTCCGAGAATTTCCCTTACGGCACCAAGCAGCGTTAATGCAAACGCAAAACCTAATCCCATTCCAAGGCCGTCAATGATGGAAGAGCCAAGGGAGTTTTTTGATGCAAATGCTTCAGCGCGACCAAGTACCAGGCAGTTTACCACAATCAGGGGAATAAACAAACCCAGTTGTGCGTGAAGAGCTGGCAGATACGCATTCATGCTCAAATCCACGACGGTTACAAAAGATGCAATTACCACGATGTAAGATGGAATGCGTACTTTTGGAGGTATGACATTTTTAATCAGGGAAACCACTGTATTTGACATGACCAGAACAAAGGTTGTGGCCAGCCCCATGCCCAGTCCGTTGATGGCTGAGGTGGTGACACCAAGCACAGGACAAAGGCCCAGAAGCAATACAAATACCGGGTTTTCCTTGATGAATCCTTTTGTGAAATTTTTCCATTGATTCATTATTCAGTTCCTCCCTCTTTTTTATTCATAAAAGTGTTATAAGCTCGTTGAGCGGCATCGCAAAATGCACGCGAAGATATGGTTGCAGCCGTAATGGCATCCACATCGCCTCCGTCTTTGGTGACGGTCAGGGCGAAATTCTCCGGATTTTTACCCATAAATTGCTTGGGAAAATCGCCTTTCCCTGCTTCCATTTTATCACCCAGTCCGGGCGTTTCTTTGTGCTCAAGTACCGCCGTATTGTTGATGGTACCATCCGGTAAAAACCCTACCATAATCCAGAAGCGGCCGCTGAAACCCTGATCTGTATAGGTTCTCACTGCTGTGCCAACCCGTTTGTCACCCTTGTAGGCAACATAAAAGGTCAGGGAATCTGTTCCGTTTCCGGGTTTAACCCTGATGCCTTCTTTGGGCTCAAGTTTATCAAATTCAGGCAATACTTTGCTGATGGCTTGTTCAAGCTTTTGCTGCTTGGCTTCTGCAATAGGCCCTTTGGTGGCATTGTACACAAAGCCAAGGGTTAGAGCCGCTGTTGCTGTAACCAGAAACAGCGTTAATACCATGTTTAATATGTTTGATTCTTTCTGTGCCATAATGCTTGGTCTTTCTTTTTGTGAATCAAATTATTTATCTTCTTTTTTTGCTCCGAACAATTTCGGTTTCATGCCACGATTGATTAGCGGTACAAATCCATTCATGATCAGAATGGCAAACGAAATGCCTTCGGGATATGCACCCCACACACGAATGAGTACCGTAATTACTCCAATGCCAATGCCATATATCCACATACCTTTCGGGGTCATGGGAGAGGTTACCATATCGGTAGCCATATAAATGGCACCCAGCATAACTCCACCGGTAATCAGGTGGAATCCCGGACCTGCAAAGATTTCAGGATTGACAAGGTGTAAAATACCAGTAAATAAGGCGATAGAACCAAGTACAGCTACCGGGGTATGGAAGGAAATAACTTTTTTCCAAAGCATATAAAGTCCACCCAGAATCAGTGCCAGGGCAGAAATCTCACCCAGTGAACCACCCATTTCGCCCAGCATCCAGTCGCTGTAGCTTGTGGGCATGCTGTTGATGATTTTGCTTACCGGTTCGCCGTTGGCAATGCCCTCCTTCATAATGGCAAGAGGTGTGGCACCAGTTGCGGCATCTGTCATGGCAAAATTCAGGACTTGAACCTTAGGCCAGCTGGTCATTTGTACCGGGAAAGAAATCAGCAGAAAAACACGTCCGACAAGTGCCGGGTTAAAGGGGTTTTTACCCAATCCGCCAAAGGACATTTTACCAATACCAATGGCGACAAGAGCACCAATGACAATAATGAACCATGGCAGGTTTGCGGGAACGTTAAACGCTAATAAAACCCCGGTTAGAATGGCTGAACCATCGGGAATGGTATTATCCCCTTTTATCAGGAATTTCTGAAATAACCATTCAAAGAAAACGCAGGCTGCAACTGCAAGAGCCTGAACCCGAATGGCATCCAGTCCGAAAAAATATACAGACACCAGAAATGCGGGTATCAGCGCAATCACCACCGTATACATGATGCTCTTAACGGAGTCTTTATGACTCATATGTGGTGATAATGAAACAGATAAATTATTGGTATTCATGCCTTTAGTTTTTTCTTGATCTGATAATTTGACTTACGGTTGATTTTCCAAGGCGGATATAATCCAGCAAGGGAACGTTTGCCGGGCAGGTATAACTGCAAGATCCACATTCAATGCAATCCATAACATGTTCATCTTCAAGTAACTCCCAGTTTTCAGCCTGGGCTGCATTCCTCAGTAGTACGGGTTCAAGGCCCATGGGGCAGACAGATACGCAACGTGCACATCGTATGCAATTATGGGTGTATCCGCGTTTGCTCTCTTTTTTATTGAATATGAGAACACCGCTGGTCCCTTTTGTTACCGGGACATTAAGCACAGGAACAGCTTTTCCCATCATCGGACCGCCATTTACTACTTTACCGGTGTCCTCAGGTAAACCACCTGATTCTTCTATCAGGGCGGAAAGGGGAGTACCGATTCTGACAAGCAGGTTGGCAGGCTCTTTAACTGACTTCCCGGTAACGGTTACCACGCGCTCGATCAGAGGTTTGTTTTTCTGAACAGCTTCGTAAACTGCTATGGCTGTTCCGACATTTTGTACTACGCAGCCAACATCAAGGGGCAAGCCACCAGATGGCACCTCACGGTTGAGCAGTGCTTTTATCAATTGTTTTTCACCACCCTGCGGGTATTTTACTTTCAATCCCTCTACTGAAATGCCATTGTATTCACCAGCGATTTCGTTGAGGTGTTTGATGGCATTGGGTTTGTTGTTTTCAATACCGATGATGGCTTTTTCTACGCCACAGCCTTTCATTAAAAGCTGTGTGCCCACCATGATTTCATGGGCTTTTTCCAGCATTACCCGGTGATCGGCTGTCAGGTAAGGTTCACACTCCACCGCATTGATGATAATGTGATCCACCGTTTTGCCTTCGGGTACTGAGAGCTTTACGTGGGTTGGAAAGGTAGCACCTCCCAGACCGACAATGCCTGAATCAGCAATTTTGTTGCGGATTTCTTCGGCGCTTTTGCCTGTATCTTTATTGAGTTCGTCTCCTCTGTCAATATTATCTTCCCATTCGTCTCCGTCTACGTCAATGATAACGGATTGTTTTTTGAATCCGCCGGACTCCATGACATTGTCAATTTTCTTGACTTTGCCGGATACGGGAGAATGAATGTTGGCGGAAACAAAACCACCTGATTTAGCAATAAGGGTGCCGGTTTTAACAACATCCCCGCGTTTAACAACGGGCTTTGCAGGAGCACCAATATGTTGTGATACGGGGATAACTACCTGTTTTGGTAAAGGCATTTCCTTGATTCCCACACCGGCGGATAATTTGTTTTCTGCCGGATGTACACCACCTTTTGGAAAGGTTTTAGCCATGGCGATTCCTCCTTATGATTTAGTGTCTTCTGATGAATTCGGTTTATTTTCTCCTTGAGGTTTAGCTGAAGCAGATTTTTCAGTTTCACCTTCTGATTTGGCCTTCCTGTCTGCCACCTTCGGTTCAGCTTTTTTTGCTGAAGCCTTTTTGTCTCTGTCCTCTTTGTCCTTTTTGGGTTTTCTGGGCGGAAAATTTACCTCTAAAATGGCGCCGGTAGGACACTCTGGAACGCATTTGCGGCAAAGCTTGCATTTTTCATAATCGATGTATGCAAGGTTGTTTTCCATGGTTATGGCATCGAAAGGACAAACTTTTACACATTTGCCACATCCGATACAGGCGACATCACAGGCTTTTTTGGCAGGTCCGCCTTTGTCCTGATTTACACAACTGACAAATATGCGACGGCTTTTCTTTCCGGCATTTCTGAGCTCAATGATATCGTTTGGACATGCTTCCACGCAGGCGTTGCAGGCTGTACAGTTTTCTTCAACCACTTCCGGCAATTCGGTTTCCGGATTCATATGAATGGCATCAAAATCACAGGCTTCAACACAATCGCCGTGCCCAAGACAACCATAGGCACAATCGGTTTCACCTCCGTACGTCTGGCTTGATAAAGCACAGCTCTGCGGTCCGTCGTATTCACTGGTTTTTTTCCTGTGTTTCGGACTGCCCTGACAGCGTACAACCGCTACCTGTTTTTCTTTTTCAGCAATCTCTTTTCCCAGGATTTTTGCAGCATCCTGCATGACTTCATTGCCACCAACGGGGCAGTAAAACTCATCCAGCTTGTCTGCTTTTACAAGGGCTTCAGCAAAACCCCGGCATCCGGGATAACCACACCCGCCACAATTGGCTCCGGGTAACAAGTCGTCAATCTCGTCAATGCGTGGGTCTTCAACCACTTTAAAGCGCTGAGCCACAAAAAACAGGATGAGAGCCAGGATAACTCCCAATCCACTCAGCGACAATAATGTGTACAGAATAATGTCCATATGATCAATGTGTTTTGTGTATACTGAATTGGAATGATTTTTTTAATCGGTCTCGAAAAAAGCGTAAGCTTAAATAATATATTACAACGGCCACCAGACTTAATAAGCCGCTGAGACCCTCGTTTCCGGTTATAGCCATGGCTATCAAAAGGGTGACAAGACCAACAAGGAAGGAGAGCAAATAACCATAAAACAAGGCTTTATATCCCAGCTTCTCGCTAATGCCAACATTAACCTGTTCGCCTTCTTTATAATCGCCTTTGGCTTTGCTTACTTCAATGATTTTTTCTTTGGTGTCCATCCCGCACACGCCATTTAGCTTGCAGGATGCACAGGCTGATTCACTAAGAATTTTGACATGAACACTGTCTCCATCACAGTGATCAACCATGCCTTTGTGTTCAACAATTCCCTTGCCTGCCATATCAAATAATTAATTTGAGACAACAAAAGTAAAAGTTTTCCTCATCTAAAAAACTGTCGAATGACAGTTTTATGGCATGATTGTTCAATTTAGAATGAGTATAAGTTAAGCTGGTGTTTTTGGTTTGTAAATGGTGTCAAAAAGCATTAAAAGCTATGCTTCTTGCAAAAATTCGTGGATGTTTTTAAGATGGATTGTAACCGCTTCCTCTACCCGATATTCATTTAAAAAGCTTTCAGGGAATCTGTTGTTTTTCTTTGAATATTTAAACTCCCACGCGTTGATTTTACCATCAGCATGTTCGATATAATCGACTTCAGCACCATCATAAGTCCGCCAGAAATAAGATTCTATTCCCGGATTCGTCAATGCCAGCAACTTCTTTCTTTCAGATATACAATAGTTTTCCCAGAGTGCTCCTTTATCTTTTCGTTGGCCTGGCGGAGAAAAATCATTTATCACTGCATTAAGGATTCCATTGTCCCAGAAATAATACTTCTTACTTTTCCTTAATTCATTTCTGAGATTTTTGCTGAATGCCCCCAGATTAAAAATAACAAAACTCTTTTCAAGCAAATCAAGGTATTTATGAACTGTGGGTTGCGACATTCCAGTCTGCTGTGCCAACTCATTAATTGAAACCAATGAGCCAACTTGCCAGGCCAGTGATTTTAAAAGCTTTTTCAATACCTCTGAATGCCTGATACGGTCAAATTTCAAAATATCCTTAAACAAATAATCCCCTGCCAAATGCTGTAGCAGGTGCTTTTTCTCACTGAATGGGACATCTATCAAGCCTGGGTATGAACCATATAGCAGCAATGTATCTGCATTTTCCAACCACCACAACCAGTCTTTTTTTAACATAATTTCTGACCAACTGAGTGGCAACATAAATCGTTTAAGGTTTCTGCCTGTCAACGCTTCCTGTATGCGACCGGATAATTCAAAACTACTGGAACCAGTGACAATGAGTTTATACTGGACTGCAGGTTCATCATAGAGCAATTTTAAAACCTTTCCAATGTCTTCAATATTCTGTGCTTCATCAAGTACAATAATCCTTCGCTCACCAAAAAGCATTTTAATTTCCTGAATTTTTCGGCTTTCCAGAATCTCTTGAACTTCTGGCTTTTCACAATTAAAATAGTTAGCCTCATCAATTTCATTAAAATACTTTTGAATAAATGACGTCTTTCCTGCCTGTCGGGGTCCATACAAAATAAGAACTTTATCATTTTGTAAATTTTGATCGAACCAGGATTTTATGAAACGATTATACCACATAAGCACATATAATTTAAAAATTAGGCCTAAATTACAAAATATAATTTAAAAATTAGGCTTAAATTCCAAAACATAGGTTAAAATTTTGGTCTAAATCAAAAAAAGCACCCATCAGGATGCTTTCTTTCATTATCTGTGTGTGATTGTTTTAACTGATGACAGAACCGGGGATTGAATCTGTATCCGGTTGCATAAAACGTAAGGTACCGTCGGGTTCTTTGGCCATCAGTATCATACCATAAGACATAATGCC
Source organism: uncultured Bacteroidales bacterium (assembly GCA_964418565.1). Taxonomy (GTDB): domain Bacteria; phylum Bacteroidota; class Bacteroidia; order Bacteroidales; family ML635J-15; genus JAQIBY01. The sequence goes on from CAYQMB010000048.1 coordinate 10,281, forward strand.
CCGCAGCTTTTTGGGTTTCAGATTTGCCAGGTATGCCACTTGTTTGCCAATGATGTCTTCAGGTTTGTAATATTCAGCAATGCCTGAAACAACTGTGCGCTCTTCGGAACCGATATCCAGCGTAAGTTTGAGCAGCTTTTTGGTCTTTTTAACCTTTTCTGCGGTTTTGATGGTAGCCAGGCGGATGTCCATCTTCATGAAATCATCAAACTCGCATGCATCTTTCAATGGTTCGGTTTCAGCCGTTTCCTCTTCATTGCTTTGTTTTGTAGCCTCCAGCTTGTCGTACTGGGCCTGTATGTCCTTGTCTTCAATTTTTTCAAACAGGAGGGAGGGCTTGTTGATTTCATGATCCACCGGAAGCAATTCAAAATTGGCCTCTTCATCCCATGGCTGTAATTCAGTGTTGAGGAACCCGCGGAGCTTTTTCATGGTGTTGGGTAAAAACGCTTCTCCGTGCTGTGCCATCTGGGCAGAAAGCTGAAGACAGATGTTCAGAATGGTTTTTACTTTGGCTTCATCGGTTTTGATGACTTTCCATGGTTCGGTTTCTGTCAGGTATTTGTTTCCCAAACGGGCAATGTTCATCAGGTTGCGAAGTGCTTCTCTGAATTTGAACTGTTCCAGATTATCGGCAATGGCCTGTTTGTTTTCCAGGGCTTGTTTGATCAGTGCTTGTTCTTCAGTTGACAAATCGCCGGCCGCAGGAACTTTGCCGTCAAAATATTTATGCGTAAGAACCAGCGTACGGTTGACAAAATTGCCTAAAATTGCCACAAGCTCATTGTTGTTGCGGGCCTGAAAATCGCGCCAGGTGAAATCGTTATCCTTGGTCTCGGGTGCATTGGCAGTTAGTACATAACGCAAGACATCCTGCTTGCCGGGGAAATCTTTCAGGTACTCGTGCAACCAAACTGCCCAGTTTTTGCTTGTGGATATCTTGTTGCCTTCGAGGTTCAGAAATTCATTGGCCGGTACATTGTCGGGTAAAATGTATGATCCTTCATGGCGCAACATGGACGGAAAAACAATGCAGTGAAACACAATATTATCTTTTCCAATGAAATGGACCAGCCGGGTATCATTGTCTTTCCAGTATTTCTCCCAGTCATCTGTGAGCTCGCGGGTGGCAGAAATGTAGCCAATGGGTGCATCAAACCAAACGTACATTACTTTTCCTTCGGCACCCTCAACCGGAACCGGTACGCCCCAATTCAGGTCGCGGGAGACAGCACGTGGATGCAGACCGCCATCAAGCCATGATTTGCATTGTCCGTAAACATTGGGTTTCCACTCTTTGTGATCTTCCAGAATCCACTGTTTCAGCTCATCTTCGTATTTATCCAGTGGGAGGTACCAGTGTTTGGTTTCTTTGAGGATCGGTTTGTTACCACTGATGGTGGATTTGGGTTCAATCAGCTCCTCAGGCGAAAGCGCTGATCCACAGGCTTCGCACTGATCACCGTAAGCGCCTTCAGTATTGCATTTCGGGCAGGTTCCGGTGATGTAACGATCCGCCAGAAACTGTTGCTCCTGCTCATCGTAATACTGTTTGGTGGTTTTTTCAATAAATTCACCTTTTTCATACAGCGTTTTGAAAAACTCCGTGGCTGTTTCGTGATGGGTTTTATTGCTTGTGCGTGAATAAATGTCAAAGCTGATGCCAAATTCTTCAAAAGATGTCTTGATCATGCCATGGTAACGGTCAACAATGTCCTGTGGCGTGACACCTTCTTTTTTTGCTTTCAGGGTAATAGGTACACCGTGTTCATCACTGCCACCAATAAATTTCACATCCCTGCCGCGCTGACGGAGGTATCGTACGTACACATCGGCAGGTACATACACACCGGCAAGGTGACCGATATGAACAGGTCCGTTGGCATACGGAAGGGCAGTTGTAATCAAATGTCGTTTGTAATTTTTCATGGTTTCAAATATTGCATATTTTGCACAAAACTGCAGCCATTCACTGCAGAAAAACAAAAGTACATGTTTTTCCGGAAATGGCAATTCATAAATGAATTTGCGGGGGAGAGGCAGGATATTTTAAAAAAAATGTAATAACATGAACTGTATATACGAAAAATTCGTATGTTCAGTTCACGAGAATCAGGTAAGCATACTTGATGCTGATAATTTAATGGAGGTGTTTAAATAACTATATAAATTTCCCATCTATCTGTGGTACTAATAACTGAACACCGATGACACGGATTAAGCAGATTTTCACTGATCCGTGTAAGTTCCTGCCAGCCGGCAGGTGGACGTGAATATCCGTATAATCCGTGTTATGCGTGTTCTAAAATACTGACCATGTAGAATTCCTCAATCCGTCTCTCCGTCTTCACTTCGAAATTCATCATTCGAAATTCATCATTCAACATTCAATATTCAACCTTCCATCGTTTAATCACAAAAATATCAGATTGATTCTTTATTTCGGAATGCGATAAATCCCATGCCTGCGGTTCTCCGTCTCACCCTCATTATCTTCACTTCGAAATTCAAAATTCGACATTCGACATTCGTCATTCATCTTTCCATCATTTAATCACAAAAATATCAGATTGATTCTTTATTTCGGAATGCGATAAATCCCAT